>NZ_CDWRCM010000131.1:3654-5633 GCF_977927585.1 Frankia sp. CcWB2
TCTGCGATGATGCTCTCGATCACGTATTTGTTACTTCATTACGTCCCCTTAACGTCCGCTAAGCTGGCCGGGCAGGGCGTAACGGGCTCGGGTTGTCGCAAGGTTGTCGCGATGGCTTCTCGCGGGGTTGCGCCGGGAGGGCTCCTCCCGGTCGCGGACCCTTCGTGTGCATCATCCTCGCGTCAGATCCAGGGCGCCGTGGTTCGAAACCGATTACGTCACTTGGGGGACGTAATGAAGTAACAAATACGCGATCGAGAGCATCATCGCAGGTCACAGGCCTGTGGAGGGTTCGAAACGCGCAAGTTATTTCATTTCGACTCCTTGAGGGGGACTGGCGGCGACCCCCCCACGCCGTCAGTCTCCCTCTTCATGCGCCGGACCGCACCCGCACGCGAGCCTCCTCGCGTACCGCGGGCGTCTCTCGTCGCTCAGATCCTGATAAATTGACGAGACGATATTGCTCCCCCCTGGGGAGCTCGTCCCGGGGAGGCGGCGCCCTTGCTGATGGCCGAGCAGGTTCCGGTGCCCATGGCCCGCTCGATGGGCGCTGCCTGCGTGTTCACTCGGCTCAGCCGGGGCGGCGTCGTGGCGGCCGCCCAGTGACGGCCGAGGTCTCACCCGAGGGGGTTCCCCTGGAGGAGCAGGCCGGGGTCGGCGGTCCGGATGCTTTCCAGCGGCTCTACACCCCGCACCGCATGGCCTATATCAGGGGCGAGGGCCGCTCCCGTGACGATGAATGCCCATTCTGTTCCATTGTCGGGATGTCCGACGAGGACGGCCTCGTGGTTGCTCGGGGTAAAAGCGTCTACGCGGTCCTCAATCTGTACCCCTATAATGCCGGTCACCTTCTCGTTGTGCCCTATCGCCACATCGCGGACTACGCCGACATGGACCCCGAAGAGATCGTCGAGATGGCATTCTTCGTTCAGCACGCGCTCCGTGCGCTGCGGGCCGCCAGCGGGGCCCACGGTTTCAACACCGGCATGAACCTGGGGGATGTCGCCGGCGCCGGGATCGCCTCGCACGTGCATCAGCACGTGGTGCCGCGGTGGGGCGGTGACACGAACTTCATGCCCGTGGTGGGCGCGACCAGGGTGCTCCCCGCCCTGCTCGGGCAGACCAGGGAGATGCTCGCCCAGGCCTGGGCGCAGACCGCGCCCGACGAGTAGGGCGGGTAGCGCCGGGCCCGGTGGAGGCCGCAGCCGGGTCGGGGCGCTCCCGTCGGGGTTGCCCGCCGCACCGGGTCCCGCCCGGCGCCGGGCCCGATGCGGCGGGTGTGCGGTCACGGATGTCTCCCACCGGCAATCCTCCCTGAGCCGGGCCGAGGGTTGCCGGTCGTCCGTCTTTCCCGCTTTATGTCGGATTCCTGCTTTATGCCGATTTTTTCGCTTCCGCCGACAGGGCATCCCCAAGCTGTGGTGGCATCGGCTCGTAGCCGCGATGGTCCCGCGTGAAGCTACCCGTGCCGTGGCTCAAGGACCGTAGTTCAATCGCATATCGGATCATTTCGCTCGCAGGGACCTCTGCGTGAACGACCGTCCGGGGGGTGGCCCCGGGCCCGCCCGGGACGGGTTCCATCCCGACGACCCGTCCTCGGCGAGTGGACAGGTCGCCCATCACGGCCCCGACGTACTCGTCGGGTACCAGGACGCCAACGGCCAGGATCGGCTCAAGCACGACGACGCCGGCGGCCCGGGCCGCGTCCTTGAGCGCCAGTGCGCCGGCGATCTGAAAGGCCATGTCCGAGGAGTCGACGCTGTGCGCCTTGCCGTCGACGAGGCGGACCCGTAGATCAACCATGGGATGGCCGGTGCGGACGCCCTGCGCCATCTGCGCCCGGACGCCCTTCTCCACCGAGGGGATGAAGGCCCGGGGAACCGCGCCGCCGACCACCTCATCGACGAACTCGAAGCCCCCACCCGCCGGGAGCGGTTCGACCTCGATCTGGCAGACCGCGAACTGGCCGTGCCCACCGG
>NZ_CDWRCM010000131.1:6074-13095 GCF_977927585.1 Frankia sp. CcWB2
CCTGACGGCCGAGTCCGCGCGCCGGGGCACGCAGCGTCTCCCGGAGCGGGATCCGGGGCGCGGTCCGGTCCACCGCGGCGCCGTAGCGCTGGGCGAGCCGTTCCAGGACCGCGTCGCTGTGGGCCTCGCCCATGCAGCACAGGACGAGTTGGGAGGTCTCGGGGTCCTGCTCGATCCGTAGCGTCGGGTCCTCCACGGCCAGCCGGCCGAGTGCGGTCGACAGCCTGTCCTCGTCCGCGCGGCTGCGGGCCCTGATCGCGATAGGGAGCTGCGGTTCGGGCATCGACCATGCGGGCAGGTAGCGTGGGTCGTCGCGATCGGAGAGGGTGTCGCCGGTCTCGGCGGTGCTGAGCTTCGTCACCACGCAGATGCCGCCGGCCGGGCACTCGCCCACCGTGTACAGAACCGAGCCGTACGGCCGGGAGAGCGCCCCGACCTGCTCGTCGTCGTCGTGGTCGGCGTGCCCGGCGGCGGCTCTGCCGTGCCCGCTGACGTGCACCGCATCGTCGGGATGCAGCGTGCCGGAGAACACCCGGACCACTGACATCCGGCCCACGTAAGGATCCGTGGTCGTCTTCACGACCTCGGCCACGAGCGGCCCGGCCGGATCACCGTGGCTCTGGTCGCAGGGGGAGCCGTCAGGGCGGCTCACCGGCGGCAGGGGATGCTCCCGCGGTGAAGGGAACCCCTGCACGAACAGGTCCAGCAACTCGACGGAGCCGAAACCGCCGGCCCGCCCGCTGCCCCGATCGCCCCCTGCCGCGGCGCCCGGGCCCGAGGTCGAACCCGGAAGCAGACCGGCCGGCAACACCGGGAAGAACGTCCCGCGGGCGACCGCGGTCTCCAGATCGCCGAGCAGGAGCTTGGTGTCGGGTTCATCACCGGACAGGTACCGGTCGAGGAGGGTCTCGTCCTCACTCTCAGCGATGATCCCCTCGACCAGGGCGGCGCGGGCGGAGGCGTACCGGCCGGTGAGGCCGGCCGGGGTCGCGAGTTCCTGGCGGCCGCTGCCCGGGTACTCCAGCACTCGCCCGGACAGCAGATCCACCAGCCGCATCGAGGCGCCGGCCTCCCGCTCGGGCAGGTAGGCCGGCAGCACGCCGGCCCCGAAGGCCCGTTGGCAGCCCTGGACGGCCGCCGCGAAATCGGCCCGGGGATGGTCGAGATGGGTGAGCACGATCGCGCGGGGCATGCCGACCCCGGCGCACTCCGCCCACACCATGCTGGTCGCGCCATCCACCCCGTCGACCGCGCTGACGACGAACAGAGCGGCGTCGGCGGCCCGCAGGCC
Source organism: Frankia sp. CcWB2 (assembly GCF_977927585.1). NCBI lineage: Bacteria > Bacillati > Actinomycetota > Actinomycetes > Frankiales > Frankiaceae > Frankia > Frankia sp. CcWB2. The sequence continues at coordinate 7,366 of NZ_CDWRCM010000131.1, forward strand.
CGCCCGCAGCTCGCCCACGAAGTCGGGATAGCCCGGGGTGTCCAGAAGATTGATTGTGAGCCCGCGGTGACTGACCGAACACAGGGTGAGGCTGACCGACCGTGCCGGGCGACGCTCGGGATCGGCATGGCCGACGTAGCTGGTCTGGGCGGTCTGACGGTCGCCGTTCTGGCGGTCCGGCGGCCCGGCGGTGGCGAGCAGACGGTCCACCAGAGCCGTCTTGCCCGCGCCGGTGTGGCCTACCAGGACGACGTTGCGCACATCGCACGAGGCTGATGACATCATCGCCTCCTTGACTGGGAGGTAACGGCCTGTTCGGTAACGGCAGCGTCCTCCCCTGTTACCTGGGACACAAGCCCGAGGGCGGCCGTGGTCGGGAATGCGCGGATCGTGGCGGCTGTACTGTGAAGACCGCCCGAAGCCGGGCGCACGTGGGACGACCACGCGGGACGACGGGACGGACATGCTCGCTAGCAAGGCACGACCGCAGATCCAGAAGTTGCTCGACCCGGTGAGCCAGTGGGCCGCCCGGTCGTCGGTGTCACCGGACGCCGTGACGATCATCGGCATGGTCGGGGTCGCGGGCGGGGCTCTGGGGTTCTTCACCCGCGGGGTGTTCTTCCTCGGCACCGTAGTGATCACGCTGTTCGTCTTCTCGGACCTGATCGACGGGGTCATCGCCCGCGCCCGCGGCATCTCCTCCAAGTGGGGGGCCTTTCTCGACTCCACGTCCGACCGGGTCGGCGACGGCGCGATCTTCGGATCGCTCGTCCTCTGGTACGCCGGCGACGGCGATTCCCTGCCGTTGGCGGGTGCGGCCCTGATCTGCCTGGTCGCCGGTTTGATCACCTCGTACGTCAAGGCCCGCGCCGAGGGACTCGGCTTCACCTGTGACGTGGGGTTCGCCGAACGGGGCGAGCGGTTGCTGATCCTGCTGGTCGCCGCCGGGCTGTACGGCCTCGGGGTGCCCTACCTCCTGCCCGCGGCGCTGTGGTTCCTTGTCGGTGCCACCATGCTGACGGTCGTCCAGCGGGTCGTCCACGTCTACCGGCAGTGGTACCGCGCGGGAGACCCGCCCTCCCCGCCGACGTCAAGGGCGGCCCCGGCCACTGCGTCCCGGACCACGGCCGCGTCCCGGGCCGCGGCCGCCTTCGGCCCCCGCCGCAACGGCCGCTGAGCGGTCATCGAGACGATCCGACGAAGGGCCGAGCGTTGACGGCGGGCGGGCGGGCGACGGCGGCCGGGCGGTTCACCGACCTCGCCTACACGCTGGGCTGGCGCGGCGTCCGGCTGCTCCCGCACCCCGTGGCCGCCGCGGCGTTCCGGTTCGGCGCCGACCTGGCCTACCGCCGCGACGGGCGGGGGGTGCGCCGGCTGCGGTCGAACCTCGCCCGAGTGGCGCCGCCGGGAACCGATCTGGACCGGTTGACCCGGGCGGCGATGCGCTCCTACGCGCGGTACTGGCTGGAGGTGTTCCGCCTCCGGGAGATCGGTCTGGACCGCGTCGTCGGCCGGCTGCGGCTGCTGGACCAGTATCGGTTGTGGGATGCGCACGCCCGCGGGAAGGGGACCATCGTGGCGCTGCCGCACATGGGTAACTGGGAGCAGGCGGGCGCCTGGCTGGTGGTGAATGGCGTGCCGTTCACGACCGTCGCCGAACGCCTGCGGCCGGAGGCGCTCTTCGAGCGGTTCCTGGCCTTCCGCTCGGAGCTCGGCATGGAGGTCGTCCCGCTGACCGGCGGGCAGGCTCCCCCGTTCGACCTGCTCACCGAGCGCCTGCTGGCCGGGGGGATGCTCTGCCTGCTCGCGGACCGGGATCTCTCTCGCGGGGGGATCCCGGTGAGGTTCTTCGGCGCCACGGCCACCATGCCCGGCGGGCCCGCGGCGCTCGCGCTGCGCACCGGGGCGACGCTGCTGCCCGCCACGCTCTGGTTCGATCATGACGGGTGGAGCGGGCGGATCCATCCCGCCGTCGAGCCGAGCGACATCCCGACGATGACGCAGGGACTTGCGGACGCCTTCGCCGCCGGCATCGCCGCGCACCCCGCGGACTGGCACATGCTCCAGCGGATCTGGCGCGACGACGGATGACGCCGCCGTGAAGATCGGTCTGGCCTGCCCCTACGCCTGGGACGTACCGGGCGGGGTCCAGGTGCACGTGCGTGACCTCGCCGAGACCCTGATCGCCGCCGGTCACCAGGTATCCGTCATCACCCCGGTGGACGACGAACGGACCCTGCCGCCCTACGCGGTGGACGCGGGCCGGGCGTTACCGTTCCCCTACAACGGCTCCGTCGCCCGGCTTCTGATGGGCCCGGTCTCGGCCGCCCGGGTCCGCCGTTGGCTGCGTGAGCACGACTTCGATGTCCTGCACGCCCATGAACCGACCGCGCCCAGCGTCAGCCTCCTGGCCTGCATGCTGGCCGACGGGCCGATCGTCGCCACCTTCCACACCGCCAACCCCCGGTCGCGGTTCCTCACCGCGGCCCACGGCGCGCTGCAGCCGTCGTTCGAGAAGCTGCGGGCCCGGATCGCGGTCTCCGAGGCGGCCCGGCGCACCCTCGTCGAGCATCTGGGCGCCGACGCCGTCCTGATCCCGAACGGGGTGGCGGTGCAGAACTTCGCCGGCGCCCGGCCCCTGCCCGGCTACGACGACGGGCGGCCCACCGTCGTGTTCCTCGGGCGCATCGACGAGCCGCGCAAGGGCCTTGACGTGCTGCTAGCCGCCCTGCCGGCGCTCGCCGCCGAGATCGACGGTGTCCGGCTGCTGGTGGCGGGGCCCGGTGACGGGGCGGCGGTGCGGGCCCGGCTGGAGCCCGCCCTGCGCTCGCGGGTCGGCCTCGTCGGCATGGTCTCCGACGCCGACAAGCCCCGGGTCTTCGCCTCCGGGCAGGTCTACTGCGCCCCGAATACCGGTCAGGAGAGCTTCGGGATCGTGCTGCTCGAGGCGATGGCGACCGGGACCCCGGTGGTGGCCAGCGACATCGACGCCTTCCGCCGGGTCCTCGATGACGGGCGCGCCGGCAGGCTGTTCGACGTCGGCGATCCCGCGCGGCTGGCCGCGACCCTGGCCCAGGTGCTATGTGATCCCGCCGGCGCCGCGCGGCTGGTGGAACGCGGTCGCGCCGTCGTCGCCGCCTACGACTGGCGGGTCATCGCCGAGCGGATCGTCGGGGTGTACCAGATGGTCTCCGGGGACATGCGGGTGTCGGTCGCGACGGCGACGCAGCCGCCGGTCCGGGGCGACGCGAGGAGTGGGGACTGACCTGCCCGGTAACTGACCTGTCCCGGTACCAGAGCCACGTCACATTCGGCCGTTGGTTACGCTGCGCGGGATGACCGCCGTCGTGGTGGTGGTCGCCCTGGTGGTGGCGATCGCGACCTATCTGACCTGGCTGGCCACTCGGCTCGACCGACTCGCGGCCCGGGTCGCGGACGCCCGCGGCGGGCTGGTGGCGCACCTGCTCGCCCGCGCCGACGCCGCGCGCGAGCTGGCCCTGCGGTGTGAGCTGGCCGAGCTGGGTGAGAGCGTGGCCCGGGCCCGAACGGCCTATCCAGGCCTGCTCGCCGGGGGGGCGTTGGACGCCGCGGTCGAGCAGAGCGAGAATGCCCTGAGCCGGGCGTTACGGTCCGCCGAGGTCGCCGCGGCCGGCCAGCACCACCCCGCCGAGCTGCATGCGGTCGACTCCTGCGCGGCCCGGGTCGCGCTCGCCCGGCAGTTCCACAACGACGCGGTCCGCGACCTGCGGGCACTCGCCGGCCGGCGCGTGGTGCGGATGGCGCACCTGGCCGGCCGCCGGTCGCCCCCCGGCTACTTCGAGATCGATGACGCCCTGCCGATCCGCGGCGAGGGCGTCCCTCGCGGCGACCTGCCGGGGCTGGCCTCCTGACGGCTCGGCCGGTCGCGAGATCGCCGTACCATGGAAAACCGACCCACCCGCACGGGAACCATCCGGCGGGGTAGCCGGCATGCAGGTGCCAGACATGCCGGTACCCCGCGGCCCTGGCGACCCGACCCAGCGAAAAGAGACGGCACATCATGCCCGAGGGCCAGACTGCCCCCGCCGCCGGCCCGGCGATCGACTCCGCCCGGCAGGCCGGTACCGCCCGCGTCAAGCGCGGCATGGCGGAGATGCTCAAGGGCGGCGTGATCATGGATGTGGTCACCGCCGAGCAGGCCCGCATCGCCGAGGACGCCGGCGCCGTCGCGGTGATGGCGCTGGAGCGGGTTCCCGCCGACATCCGGGCGCAGGGTGGGGTGGCGCGGATGAGTGACCCCGACATGATCTTGGAGATCATCGAGGCGGTCTCCATCCCGGTCATGGCCAAGGCCCGGATCGGGCATTTCGTCGAGGCACAGGTGCTGCAGGCGCTCGGGGTGGACTACGTCGACGAGTCCGAGGTCCTCACGCCCGCCGACCCGCACCACCACATCGACAAGTGGCGCTTCACGGTGCCGTTCGTCTGCGGGGCCACCAACCTGGGGGAGGCACTGCGCCGGGTCGCCGAGGGCGCGGCGATGATCCGCTCCAAGGGTGAGGCGGGCACCGGCGAGGTGTCCAACGCCGTGGTGCACATGCGTACCATCCGGGCGGAGATCGCCCGGCTGTCGGGGCTGCCCGCCGAGGAGCTCTACACGGCGGCCAAGGAGCTGCGCGCCCCAGTCGAGCTGGTCGCCGAGGTGGCCCGGCTCGGCCGGCTGCCCGTCGTGCTGTTCACCGCCGGCGGTATCGCCACTCCGGCGGACGCGGCGCTGATGATGCAGCTCGGCGCGGACGGGGTGTTCGTCGGGTCCGGGATTTTCAAGTCCGGGGACCCGGCGCGCCGCGCCCGGGCCATCGTCGAGGCGACCACCATGTTCAAGGACCCCGACGTTCTGGTGAAGGTCTCCCGGGGCCTCGGCGAGGCGATGGTGGGCATCAACGTCACCGAGCTTCCCCCGGAAGCCCGCTACGCCGACCGCGGCTGGTGAGTGGCCCGCGGATCGGCATCCTCGCGTTGCAGGGGGATGTGCGCGAGCATGCCCGGGCGCTCACCGAGGCCGGCGCGCGGCCGGTGGCGGTGCGCCACGCGGTGGAGCTTGCCGAGGTCGACGGGCTCGTCCTGCCCGGGGGTGAATCCACCACGATCGGCCGGTTGCTGCGCGTGTTCGAGCTGTTGGAGCCGTTGCGGGCGGCGGTGGCCGCGGGGTTGCCCGTGTTCGGTTCGTGTGCTGGCATGATCCTGCTCGCGCGGGACGTCGTGGGCGGCCGGCCGGATCAACCACTGATCGGCGGACTGGACATCGTCGTCCGGCGTAACGCCTTCGGCCGGCAGGTGGACTCGTTCGAGGCACACCTCGAGGTCGTCGGGGTGGCGGGGCCACCTGTGCACGCGGTCTTCATCCGGGCACCATGGGTAGAAAAGGCAGGAGACGCGGTCGAGGTCCTGGCCCGTGTCGCCGAGGCGCCGGTGGCGGTCCGCCAGGGGCCGCTGCTGGCCACCGCGTTCCATCCGGAGCTGACCGGTGATGCCCGGGTGCACCGGCTATTCGTCGACAGCGTCCGATCGTCCGGGTCCGGTCGATGATCGGGCGCAAGAGAGGCAGGTCATGAGCGGCCACTCCAAGTGGGCGACCACCAAGCACAAGAAGGCGGTCATCGATGCCCGCCGGGGCAAGCTGTTCGCCAAACTGATCAAGACAGTCGAGGTGGCGGCCAAGACGGGCGGCGGAGACCCCGCGGGCAATCC
>NZ_CDWRCM010000132.1:0-2203 GCF_977927585.1 Frankia sp. CcWB2
AGATGTGTATAAGAGACAGGGCCCGGGCGGCGCGGCTGGCCCGGGCGGCGCGACCGGCGCGACCGGCGCAGGCGGCGCGGCCTCAGCAGCGCCGGATAGCCGTTCTCGTCGGATCGTGGCCGTAGCCGGAACCGGGCGGGCAGCACCGCGAGCACGACCAGCACCACGACCAGCAACAGCCCCACCACCAGGTTGCGGCGGTATTCCGCACCGAGCGCGTTGTCGATGACGATCGTGCCGCCGGCGCCGGCCGGGACGATCCAGCCCTGCTGCCAGCCGTCGAGGCGCAACGGGGTCAACGCCGCGCCGTTCAGCTTCGCGGTCCACGAGGAGTTGGCGTTCTCCCGGACGGCGAGGAAGGCGCGGCCACCGGCGCCGATCTGGACCGTCCGGTGCTCCGCCGTCCACTCGTGCACCGTCGTCGCCCGCGGCGTGGCCGCTCTCACCTGGGCGCCCGATCCGACCAGCGCGATCGCGTCGACGAGGATGGAGGTTGGCCCCTGGTCAACGCCGAGCAGGTGCGGCCCCGCCGAGAGCCGCAGCGTGCCGCCGTCGGTGCACAGCGACACCCGCACCGGCCGCACCGAGGTGACGTCGCTCTCCCGGCCGGAGATCCGCAGGGGGTAACGGGTGCCGTCAACGACCAGGGTGGGGCCCCGGCCGCAGTCGACCAGCAACGGAGTGTCACCCGCTGGGGGTGTCCCCCGCGGCGGGGGGATGAAGCTCGCCGAGCCGCTCATCGTGAACGTCATGTCCCGGGGCACCTCGAAGCGCCGGGACAGCGCCAGCTCCTCCGAGCCGCCGAACGGCTGCGCCGGGTCGACCCGCGCCCAGGCCATCGAGAAGGCGACCAGCCCCCCGTCCGGCGCGGCGAAGCGCCGGGCCACGTCGGTGGGGAGCTGCGCGTAGTGACGGAAGGTGACCCCGGGGATGGTGATCTCCCGAATACCGGCGCCGAGGGTGTCGTCGGTCTCCTGGCCGACCCGCGCGAACGTGATGCGGTACCAGCGGCTCGGCCCCGCCGGGACGGCGAGGCGCTGGATGTCCTCCACCGGACGCACCTCGGTGACCACCGAGCCCGCCTCACTGGACACCCGCAGCGCCTCGACGGCCGGCCGCCACGAGCCCTCGGACAGCAGCCGCACGTCGAGGTAGGGCACGGTCATCCGCCGGCCGACATCGAGCTGGATCCACTGCCCGGCCGACGTCGTGCCCTTCGTGCGCTGTGCCGTCCACGCGGTCGCGGCGAAGCCGTCGACGGCCGCTGGTGGCGCGAGGTCCGGCGCGGCGAGCAGGTCGTAGCCGTAGGAGGACGCGGTGACGGACATGCCGCCGACGTAACCCGCGACCGTCTGGTGGCCGGCGACGTCGGCCTCGGCCCACTGGTGGGGCTCCCCCGTCTTGCCGACCGCGGTGCCGGTGGGCCCGAGGAGGTACGAATCGGCGTCGTGGACGAGTCCGAAGGTGCTGTCGCGCCGGGTCAGGGTGTCCGTGTCGACCCAGGCGGTCGTCGGGCCGATCACCTCCCCCGGCGCAACCTTGATCGCCGCCGGGCTCGTCGAGGACGTCACGGCGGCGGAGGACAGATCGGCGAGGTCCGCGGCGAGCACGGCGGCCCGGTCGCTGCTCAGCAGGCCCTGCCCGGCGAGCTGCACCGTCGCCTCCGGGCCGCCGGAGACGACGACGGCGGTGTCCGCCGGGTAGGAGTCGACAAGCTTCGCGCCGCCCGGGACGGTCCAGACCTCCAGCGCGGGTACCCGCGCGGTCGGGTTGCACAGCTCCGGGACGAGCCGCTCCTTCGCCGAGGCGCGCGCCGGCACCTGCGGGCCGAACGCGGCGGCCAGGGTGAGACCGGAGGAGCGCAACGCCCGGTGGAGCTCGTCGGTGGACGGGGGGACGTCCCAGTTCTTCTGTTCCAGGTCGTTACGCAGCAGGATCTGGCCGATCCCGGCCCGGGCCAGCGCCGGGGCGAGGCCCGCGGCGGACCCGGTGGCGAGCTGGCGCTCGATGCCGTCCATCAGCCGGGTCACGCCCGTGCCACCGAGCGGGATCAGGCTGCGGACCCCCCACGGCGTGCGGGCCAGCCACTGCAGCGGCTCGTCGAGCGGCCGGCCCCACTCGTACTCGGCGAACGGCGAGCCGGGCAGCACCAGTGCCCGGCCGTCCTGGGGATGGGCGGCCAGCCAGTCCGCGGCGGCCACCC
>NZ_CDWRCM010000132.1:2539-10938 GCF_977927585.1 Frankia sp. CcWB2
AGTAGTCGGGCACCCGGGCGAACGGCCGGGGCTGCAGCGCCCTGCCGGCGAGCGCCGGCGTCATGCCGCAGACCAGCGCGGCCACGGTCAGCACGACGGGGACGTTCACCGCGGCGGTCGCGATCATGTCCGCAGCCCCGCCGTGCCGGTGGGAAGCCCCGCGGGTCGTCCATCTCCGCACACGGGCGGTGAGGCTGACAGGTCGGACCGTCAGGGCGTGCGCGATCCCCAACGCGATCGGCAGCCGCACCACCGGCTGGAACTTGTAGACGTTGCGCAGGAAGCCCAGCTGGTCACCGAGCAGGTCCCGCACCGCGCCCGCCAGCGGGCTGCCCGGATGCCCCGGATAGGCCGCGGCCACCGAGACCGTGCCGGCGGCCAACGTCACCAGCAGGAACCGGCGGGCGGGCAGATCGGCCCGGGACAGCCCCCACAGCCCGATCGCCGCCACGGCTGCCGATCCGATGATCGGCACCGGCCGGGACACGTACTCGGTGGCGGCCGGCAGCCAGGGCCTGGGCAGCTGGACGTACGCCAGCCAGTCCGTCGCGCCGCGCAGGGCTTCCGCCACCGACGTCGTCGCCGTGGTCGTCTGGGCGGTCTCGGTGAACGCGAGGAAGTCCAGCCCGTAGCGAGCCTGCACCATCAGCGCCAGCAGCCACCAGGCCGAGGCGAGGATGACGGCGACGACCCACCAGGCCCGCAGCGCCCAGGCCCGGCGGGTGCCGCCGGCGAACACGAGGACCACCGCCGGACAGAGCAGGACGCACAGCGTGACCGTCGCATTGATTCCGCCGGTGCCCAGGATGGCGAGTCCGGACAGGGCGGCCGCCCGTCGCGGGGACAGCCGCCGGCCCGGGTCCAGGGCGGGATCGTCAGCAGCATCGACATCATCGGCCGCCGTGGTACTGATGGTCGTGGTGGCGGCCGTGGTACTGGTGGCGGCGGCCGTACCGGTGTCGGCGCCGAGGGCGCCGTCCGGACGCAGCGCGAGGATGAGCGGCAGGGTGATCCACGGGAGCATGGCGGCGCCCGCGAGCGCCACGGAGGTCGCCCCGATCTTGCCGAGGAACATCGGGGACAGGGTGTAGGCGAGTCCGGCGAGCACCCGGGTGTGCGGCACGCCGAGCCGCAGGGCCTCGGCCAGCCGCACGACCCCCCAGGCGGAGACGGTGAGGATCAGCGCGATCCACAGCCGCTGGGTGATCCAGGCGGGTATCCCGAGCAGGTCACCGGCGCCGAAGAACGGTCCCATCGGGAACAGGTAGCCGACGTACTGGTTGGGCAGGTAGCCGAACTCGGCGAGGGAGTTCCACAGATGGGTGGCCCGCCCCATGAAGCCCCACGGGTCGAGGGGGACGTCCAGCTTGGTGTCAGCGGTCAGCTTGCCGGGGGCCTGGAGCAGAGAGAGCACCATGAAGCCGGCGGCCATGCCGAACAGGGGCCACCGTGACGTCCGCGTGTCGCGGCGACGCGGCGACGGCCGGGGCTGCGACGGCCGGGGAGGGTGACGGCGCGCCGAGGCCCTTCGCCGTCGTGGGGGGCCGGCGGCGGGGGGGAGGGATCGCTTACTCCAAAGGATAAGGATGAAGGTCCGGTTCGCCGGACCTTCATACAACCTTCCGGGGCAGCGGGGTCACACCGCCCAGGTCCGCGGGCAGGCGCAGGGGCTTCTCGACGCCCCCCACGGCCGCCGTGAGGGCGGCGGCCGGCGGCCCGGCGGTCACCGGTTCCGCGGGTGCCGGGACGCTCACGGCAGGAGGCGGGACGCGGACCTGGGCTGCGGGGGACGCCCCGTCGCCCGGACGAACCGGCGCCGCCGCGGCGGCGGGCGACTGCACCGTGGGACGCGTCACCACGAGGCCGGGAGCGGAGCGGTTCAGGTATCGCCGGGCGCGCATCACGTCGACGAGCATCGCGGGAGTGTGCCGGGTCACCCGGAACGTGCCACCGGGTATCTCCGCCCATCGGACCGGGACCTCGGTGATCCGGTAGCCGATCGACCGGGCGATCGAGAGCACCTCCACGTCGAACCCAAATCCGGAGGAGCGCGCAAGGCTGAACAGCAGCTTGGCCTCGGGACCGCGGAAGGCCTTGAATCCGCATTGGGTGTCGGCGACGTCCAGGCTGGTCAGGGACCGGGTGATCTGGTTGAAGGCCCAGCTGCCGACCCGCCGGCCACTGCTGCGGACCGCACCCGCCCCGACCCGGCGCGATCCGAGCGCCACTTCGGCGTGCTCCAACGCGGCGAGGAGCAGAGGAAGATCATTGACGTCCGAGGCGCCGTCGGCGTCCAGGAAGGCGATCGACTCACCGTGCGCGACCGACACCCCCATGCGGACCGCGGCGCCCTTACCCGAGTTCCACGGCAGCCGCAGGACCCGACCACCGGGCAGATCCGCGAGCAGTTCCTCGGCGATCGCAGCGGTGCCGTCCGTGCTGCCGTCGTCGACCATAATCACCTCGGCATCGGGGATCCTGTGCATGACCGAGATCAGCGGGGGTAGCGAGCCGGGCAGGCGCATCGCCTCGTTGTAGGCGGGGATGACGACGCTCACAGGCACGCAGTCCAAGACTCAACTCCTAGGCCGCGACGGCAGAGCCGATGACTGAAGCCACCGAGGCGCAGCGGTTGGTGACGGCTGATCGAGATCAGCAAACAGTTTCAGGTGTTCTACCGAAATGCGGCAAAGCATGCATGCTCAAGTTTCCTTTCGTTTCATTTACTAGCAAGGTGGCACAATGAACATCTATTGAGTACAGATGGACATCTATTGGGCACATGCTGGGCTATCGGACGTTCATCTGTCGATGTGTAGCATACGGATGGGGGAGAACAGCTCGGACAGGGGGTGGCCGATCCCCCCGGATCGGCTCGGATCATCCTGGATCGGGCAGTCGGCGCTGTCGCCGTCGGGCGACCCGCCGGTATTACACGGGACGGTGAACTTCCGGAAACCTTCGGAAACGCAAGGATGGAGATCAACCTGTCGCGGGGGATAACCGCGCACCGGCGGATTTCCGACGTCCACCCGCGTCACGAGGCCTCCCGAGCGGCCCGCTTCTGGGATGATCCGCCAAGGTTTCCGGCCAGAGCGGATGGAGGAGCCATGCCACGACCCGAGCGCGCAGGCCGGGCCCGGTCGCAGGCGGCCGGGGCGGGCGAGGCGGACGCGCAGCTGCGCGGTCTCATCGACGCGGGTCGCAGCAAGCTGCCCCCGAGAACGGCGATGCGGGCCCGCGACGCCGCCCGGCCCACCGACGCCGACCTCGCCGAGGCCGAGCGATCGATGGTATTGCATCGCGGATCACGCCCCACCCCGGCGACCCCGTCGACCAGCTCCACCGACCCGGTCCACCGCGGCGGCCCCAGCCGTGCCGGAACCGGTCGTGCCGGAGCCGAGAGCGGCACGACCGACCGCCGCGGCCGGGGTACCCGGAGGACCCGCCGACGCTCCGACCGCGGATCCGCCGGACCGCGTGAGAGCGGCCCTACCGAGACCGGATCCGCCGGGACCGGGTCTGCCGGGACCGGGTCCTCGAAGAACAGGTCTCAGGAAGCCGACGACGCCGACCCGGGCACCGACGGCACGTCCCCGGTCCGCTCGTAGGCCGAGAGCATCCGCAGCCGCCGCACGTGTCGTTGCTCCCCGCTGAACGGCGTGGTGAGGAAGACCTCGGCGAACGTCAGGGCCTCCGTGACGGTGTACATGCGCGCGCCGAGGCTCAGCACGTTGGCATCGTTGTGCTGGCGGGCCAGCGTCGCCGTCTGCTCGCTCCACGCCAGGGCCGCGCGCACCCCGGCGACCTTGTTCGCCGCGATGGCCTCCCCGTTGCCCGATCCCCCGATGACGATGCCCACGCTGCCCGGTTCGGCGGCGGTGGCGGCGGCGGCGGCGAGGACGAACGGGGGGTAGTCATCGTCGGGGTCGTACTCGGCAGGACCATGGTCGACGGGCGCGTGGCCCAGCTCCACCAGACGCTCGGCGAGCGCCTCCTTCAGGCGGAAGCCTGCATGGTCAGATCCCAGATGGACACGCATGATGTGCCATCATGCCCGATCACGTGAAGATCGGGTCCTGGTCCCGGGTCCGCTTGAGCTCGTAGAAGCCAGGGGTACCGGCGACGAGCAGAACTCCGTCTCACAGTCGTGCGGCCTCCTCCCCCTTGGGTGCCGGGGTGATCACCGGACCGAAGAAGGCGGTCTCCCCCACGGCGATGACCGGGGTGCCCACGTCCATGCCCACCCGGCCGATCCCCTCGGCATGGCTGGCCCGCACCCGCTCGTCCCATTCCGCCTTGTCCAGGTGACGGCGACGGCCAAGCGCCGTGTACAGCGGGCGCAGGATGTCCGCACCGTGCCGGTCGACGGCGGCGGCGCAGAGCCGCGCCGGCCCCCAGGCGCTGGCCAGCAGCTGCTTGTACTGCTCGGGCATGTCCCGGTCTTCGTTGAGCACCGACAGGCTCATCACGTGCCAGCGGATCCGCACCGGCCGGATCTTCTCGACCTCCAGTAGCCAGCGGGAGGTAAGCCAGGCCCACGGACAGGACGGGTCGAACCAGAGATCGGCGAAGACCGCTTCGGTCGCGTCCGCGGGCAAGGGTACGGGCGTGGGTGAGGGTACGGACGTGGCCGCGGGGGTGTCGAGAGTGTCGGCGCTCATGTGGTCTCCTCGGTCGACGGCACCGTTCGACCGGGATCAACCCGTCAGGGTGGTGGTCACTTCCCGCTCGCGGCAAGATAACCGGCGACCCTGTTCACCATGGCGACGAACGGAACGGCGGCGATGGCACCGGGGATGCCGGCCAACACGCCACCGGCCGACAGCGCGATGACAATCGCGAGCGGGTGCAACCGCACCGCCCGTCGCATGACCAGCGGCTGCAACAGGTGCCCCTCGATCTGCTGCACGGCCAACACGACGCCCAGAATGATCAACGCATCCGGCACGCCGTTCGAGACCAGGGTCACCAGTACCGCTGCGGCGCCGGCCACCGCCGCCCCGACAATCGGGACAAACCCGCCGAAGAACGTCAGCAGGGCCAGCGGCGCGACGAGCGGGACACCCACGCCGACCAGGCCGATGGTGATACCGATCGCGTCGACCGCCGCGACGAAGACCGTCCCACGGATGTAGCCGGTCAGCGTGTTCCACGCCTCCCGACCGGCGCCGCGCACCCGATCCTCCGCTCCGTCCGGGAAGCGGGTGACGATCCAGTCCCAGATACGATCCCCGTCGTACAGGAAGAAGAAGGTCGAGAACAGGGTGACGAGCAGGCCGGCGAGCACCTCGGCGGCCACCGAGGCGCCGGAGATTACCCCGGAGACCAGGCGCCCCCGGTTGTCCGCCAGGCTCTGGCGGATGTCGTCGACCAGATTGTCGATCTGGCTCTGCGACAGGTGGAGCGGACCGTTTCTCAGGTAGCCGCGGATCTGCTCGACGCCCTCGCTGACCTGATCGCTGACCGCGGGGATCTCGTTCGCGGCGTTGAAGCCCACCGCCACCCCGACACCCACGAACACCGCGAAGAACACGAACAGCGCGGTGAGGGCGGCACCCAGCCGGTTCATGCCGAGCCGCTGCAGCCGGTGCGCGAGCGGATGGATGAGAGCGGCGATGAGCAGCCCAGCAATGAGCGGAATCACCACGATCCGGACCCGCCCCACGACCATCAGCAGGATGTAGATGGCCGCGCCCGTGACGATCAGACGCCACGACCAGCCCGCCGAGACCCGCAGCGCGACCGGGATGTGATAGTCGGCCCGCCGAGCCGGGGGCTCCCTCCCGCCGGCGGGCTGCGGCCCGCCCGATGGCTCGGGCGTCGCCGCCTCAGGCATCGGCACCTCGGATGCCGCCGCGGTGGGCGACCCACCGCCGGCCGGAACGGCTGAGGCCCGGCGAGCCCGATGAAGGCGCCCGGGGACGCGACCGAGCCCCGCCACCCGTCTCACCGGCGGCTCCCTTCCTGCCTTCTTCCCGCCATCCCGCGACCGCGCGGACGTCCCGATCCTCCCGCAAGCGTCCCGCAAGCTGGTCACGCGGAAGATGTCGCCATCGTGCCGCATCGGCGACCAGCGAGAGCGGGTACCCCGCGTCAATCACCACAATCCACCATCTCCGGCACCGGCACCACGGCCGACGGCCCGGCCACCACGCCCCCCGACCACCATGTCCCCCCGCCATCACGCCCCCCGGCGGCGACCGTTCTCCTCATCGGCGTGGGAGAGTGGGAACACGGTGATGACCGTGTCGCAGTCCTGCAAGTCCGTGCCGTCCGAAAGGAACCGGGTGCCCAACAACCTCACCCGCGACGAGGCGCGCGAGCGCGCCCGCCTGCTCAACGTCGCCTCCTATGACGTCGAACTCGACCTGACGACCGGCCACGAGACCTTCCGCACGTCGACCGCGGTCATCTTCACCTGCGTCGAGCCCGGGGCGTCGACGTTCATCGAGCTCGCCGCCGCGAAGGTCGACGAGGTCGTTCTCAACGGGGCGCCGCTCGACCCCGCCACGGTGTTCGACGGCGAGCGGATCCGGCTCGACAACCTCGCGGAGTCGAACCGGCTCACGGTGGTGGCGGACGGCATCTACTCCCGCACCGGTGAGGGCCTGCACCGCTTCGTCGACCCGGTGGACGAGGCCGTCTACCTCTACACCCAGTTCGAGACGTACGACGCGCACCGGATGTACGCCTGTTTCGACCAGCCCGACCTCAAGGCGACGTTCACCCTCACGGTCACCGTCCCGGCGGAATGGAAGGCGATCTCCAACAGCGCAGTCGCCGCGGCGGCGGAGGCTGCGATCGGGGTGCGCACCATCCGCTTCCTGACCACCCCGGTGATGTCGACGTACATCACCGCGCTCGTCGCCGGCCCATACCACGAGGTCCGCGACCACCACGACGGCATAGACCTGGGCCTCTACTGCCGCCGATCGCTGGCCGAGTTCCTCGACCCCGCCGAGCTCTTCGAGATCACCAAGGCTGGGTTCGGCTTCTACCACCGGGTGTTCGACTACCGGTACCCGTTCGGCAAGTACGACCAGTTGTTCGTGCCCGAGTTCAACGCCGGGGCGATGGAGAACGCCGGCTGCGTGACCTTCCTGGAGGAGTATGTCTTCCGGGCGAAGGTGACCGAAGCCCGCCGCGAGCGGCGCGCCGAGACGATCCTGCACGAGATGGCGCACATGTGGTTCGGTGACCTGGTCACCATGCGCTGGTGGGACGACCTGTGGCTGCACGAGTCGTTCGCCACCTACATGTCGGTCCTCGCCCAGGTGAACGCGACCCGCTTCACCAACGGCTGGACGACCTTCGCCAACGCGGAGAAGGGCTGGGCCTACCGCCAGGACCAGCTCTCCTCCACGCACCCGATCGTCGCCGACGCCCCGGACATGGACGCGGTGCGGACGAACTTCGACGGCATCACCTACGCCAAGGGCGCCTCGGTGCTCAAGCAGCTCATGGCCTGGGTCGGCCAGGAGGAGTTCCTCGCCGGGCTGCGGACGTACTTCCGCCGCTACGAGTACGCGAACACGTCGCTGCGCGACCTGCTCGACGAGTTGGAGAACGCCAGCGGGCGGAACCTGACCGCCTGGTCCGCGGACTGGCTGGAGACCACCGGCGCGAACACCCTGCGGCCGCGCTTCTTCACCGACTCCTCGGGCCTGTTCACCTCGTTCGACGTGGTGCAGGAGCCGGCGTCGGCGCCGCCGACCGCCTCGCGCACGCTGCGCCCGCACCGGCTCGCGATCGGCCTTTACGATCGGGACGCCACCGGCGCGCTGGTCCGGCGGGAACGGGTCGAGCTCGACGTGACGGGCAAGCTCACCGAGGTCACCAAGCTTGTCGGTGCCCGCCAGCCGGATCTGATCCTGCTCAACGACGACGACCTCACGTACGCGAAGGTGCGCCTCGACGAGCGGTCGCTGGCCACGCTCGTCGAGTCGATCGGCGCCATCTCCCAGTCACTGCCCCGGACGCTGTGCTGGGCGGCGGCCTGGGACATGACCCGCGACGCCGAACTCGCCGCCCGCGACTACGTCCGGCTCGTGCTGTCCGGGGTGACCGCCGAGGACGACATCGGCGTGGTGCAGTCGCTGCTGGCCAAGGCGGACCTGACGATCGACACTTACGGTGACCCGGCAAACCGGAAGCCCGCGCTGCGCGCGCTGACGGAACGCGCCGAGGAGCTGGCGCGCGCCGCGGCCCCCGGCAGCGACCTGCAGCTCGTCTACACCACCTCCTTCGCCCAGGCCGAGGAGGCCGACCAGGTGGCGCGGATCCGGGCGCTGTTCGAGGGCACCGACGTCATCGAGGGGCTCGTGCTCGACACCGAGCTGCGCTGGACCCTGCTGACCCAGCTCGTCGCGCGGGGCGTGTACGCCGACGCCGAGATC
>NZ_CDWRCM010000132.1:11045-12474 GCF_977927585.1 Frankia sp. CcWB2
CGCGGAGCTCGCCCGCGACCGCACCGCCACCGGCGAGAAGCGAGCGGCGACCGCGCGGGCGGCACGGCCGACCGCGGCGGCGAAGGCGGCCGCCTGGTCGGCGGTCATGGACTCGGACACCCTGTCGAACCACTTGGCCGCCGCGACGATGGGCGGTTTCTGGATCTCCGACCAGCTCGAGCTGACCCGGCCCTACGTGGACCGTTTCTTCGACGAGATCGCTGGGATCTGGGAGACCCGCAGCTTCGACATGGCTTCTACCATCACCCAGATGCTGTTCCCGGCATCGGTGATCGAACCGGAGACGGTGGCGAAGGTCGACGCCTACCTGGCCGAGCACAACCCGGTTCCGCCCCTGCGGCGGGCCCTGCTGGAAGGCCGCGACGGGCTCGTCCGGGCGCTGGCCGCGCGCAAGAAGGACATCGAGGCGACGTAGCGTACCGTACCCGCATCACGCCGGTCGGAGCCGGCCTGGCCCCGGAGGACCCGGCCGGGGCCGGCTCCTCCGGGGCCAGCGGGGTCAGGGCGTCGGGCTGACCGCCAACGAAGGCTGCGTCGGGGGGAGGGTCCCGGCGGCTGCGCCGCCCGCGCCACCTGCCGCGTCCGCGAGCTGGCGGATACCGGCGATCAGGCCGCCGACCAGGCCGCCCAGCGCGAAGCTGGAGGCCATCGTCAACGCGGCGAGCCCGGCGGCCGAGTCGCCGATCCGCTTCTTGGCGGCCGGGGTCGTGGCGATCCGCACGAACCGCTGCCCGGGCGAGACGAGGATCAGCACAGCGGCATCCCGCCCCGCGTCGTCGACGAGGTTCGCGAGGATCCGCTCGGCGGCGAGCCGGGCGTCGCCGCGCACCGCGCCGATCCGGATGCTGACGTGGATACCGGTATGCGTCTCGGCGAGCTCCCGGGCCCGGTTCAGCCGGTCGAGCTGCTCGTGGGTGAACGGCTCACCAGTTGCCACTGGCACCACCCGCGCCGGGAAGGGCGGTCTTCGCCTGCTCGCCCTCGATCTCCTCCGGCTTGGAGCCGATCCAGATCTCGTCGTGCTCCCAGGGCTGCCCCGGGCGGTAGCGCACCGGCCCGCTCTTGCGGCTCGACCACGCGGCCAGCAGGATCGCGATGACGAACCCACCGACGATGGTGCCGCCGTAGATCGCCCATGACTGCACGGCCGTGAGCGGATCGGGGTTGTAGAGGGTTCCGATCTCCCCGGCCGAGGCGCTCACCGCGAACACCGGCACCGCGAACAGCGCAAGGCCAGCAACGGTGAGAACCCGGCGCGGCGCGATCCTGGATCGCAACCCCGGCGCGGGGTGCGCCCCCGGCCACGGGCGGGAGGTGCCGGCGAACGGCAGCCATCGGGTCTGGCGCGGTCGACGTCGAGTCACGCAGCGAAGATTACCGGGAAATGGGGTTACGGTCCTCGTCTAGG
>NZ_CDWRCM010000133.1:0-5354 GCF_977927585.1 Frankia sp. CcWB2
CTATAAGTTCATCTTAGGTTCTCTCCTAGAAGGAGATCGAGATATCGAGAGAGGTGAGCTGCCATGGCCACGAAGACGGACGCTCCGCCACGGGCACGGCTACAGCCGCACCGGGAGGACACGGACACCTCTGCCCCTGAGCGGGACCAGCAGCAGCCGGCCCCGCCCACGGGCCCCGAGCGGTCGCCGGGCACACACACCTTCACGGTCCGGCTACCGCTGCTCACGTCGCGGTTCGAGGTTGGACGAGGTACGAGCACGCAGTGGCCGTCGCTGGGCAAGGGCGCCTACTACCTGGGGCTCGGCGGGCTCGCCGCGGCCTCGATCATCGAATGGCCGGTCGCGGCGGCGATCGCCGCCGGCACCTACGTCGCGCAGCACACCCGTCCAGGAGCCCCCACGCCCTCTTCCCCCCAGGAGGCCGAGGCCCCTGAGCGGGCCGAGCCCGCGCACACCGGGGCCTGAACTCCGGTGGGCTCGCCGCCCCAGCGAAGTATCATATAACGCCACAAAGCAACAAATTGCACCTTCCGGAGTGAGCAGAGGGCTTCGTTCGGGACGATCGCCCGAACGAAGCCCAGCTCACAGAGGAGGGCAGCAACCATTGCAGCCGAGTTACAGTTGCCAACGACGTCCGGTACCCCATCCGAGGACTGGAACGGATCATGACTGCTGTTTTCTCCACCACGCCCGACCGCCCATCGACGGGATCCCGCGATCAGGCGGCCACCGCCACGGCCCCCTCCGCTAGGAGCATTGCCCCCTCCGTCCGGCCCAGCACGCTCCCCGGCTCGGGCAGTCCCGTCCTGGCCAGAGACCGGGCCGAGCTGCGCGCCGCGCTCGCCGCGCTCGACCGGCAGGCCACCATCGCCCGGCAGAGTGAGGCCGGTCTGCCTGCGCCGGACGACGCGCCCGCGCGGGCGGCAGCCGGGCACGCGCGCCCGACCCACGCGCGCCCGACCAGGGCCGTCGTCATGACAATGGGAGCGCTGCACGGGGGCCACGCCTCGCTGCTGCGCGCCGCCCGGGCCCAGGCGGACCAGGTGGTTGCCACGATCTACGTTAATCCGCTGCAATTCGGCGCGGGTGAGGATCTCGACCGGTACCCGTGCACCCTGGCCGCCGATCTCGACGTGTGCGCGCGGGAGGGGGTCGACCTCGTCTTCGCCCCCCGGATGATCCACGACTCGCCGCCGCTCGTCCGGTTGCAGGCCGGGCCGCTCGGTGAGCTACTCGAAGGCGCAGCCCGTCCGGGCCATTTCGATGGGATGCTGACCCTGGTGGGGACCATGCTCCACCTGGTCCGTCCGGACCTGGCGTTCTTCGGGCGCAAGGACGCCCAGCAGCTGGTCTGCATCCGCCGGATGGTCGCGGACCTCGCCTTCGACGTCACCGTGATCGGTGTGGAGACCGTGCGCGAGCCCGACGGCCTCGCGCTGTCGAGCCGGAACGTCTATCTGACCCCCGAGCAGCGGCGCAGCGCGCTCGCCCTGTCCCGGGCGCTCGCCGCCGGGGCCCGGGCCCAGGCGGGCGGGCAGGACGCCGTGCTCGCGACCGCGCGGGAGGTTCTGGCCGCCGCGGACGGGGTGGACGTGGACTACCTCGCCCTGGCCAGCCCCGACGATCTGCGTCCGGTCCGGAGCGGTCCCGCCCTGCTGCTCGTCGCTGCCCGGGTGGGCACCACCCGCCTGATCGACAACATCGACCTCGCCCTGCCTCCGGAATCCCCGGCGCCGGCCCCCACTGGGTCTCCGGCATCCGCCGGGTCTCCCGCCCTCACCCCCCGACCGGACCGTCCCGCCGACCGCGATCACCCGGGAGCCTGACCGTGTTGCGCACCATGCTCACCGCCAAGATCCACCGTGCCACGGTCACCCAGGCCGATCTGCACTATGTGGGCTCCGTGACGATCGACGCGGACCTGCTGGCCGCCGCCGACCTGCTGCCCGGCGAGCAGGTCACGATCGTCGACATCAACAACGGCGCCCGGCTGGAGACGTACGCCATCGCGGGACCGGCGGGAAGCGGGATCATCGGTATCAACGGTGCCGCGGCGCGCCTGGTCCAGCCGGGCGATCTGGTGATCATCATTGCGTACGGGCTCATGGACGACGCCGAGGCGCGCCGGCACGTCCCGAAGGTGCTGTTCGTCGACGCGGCAAACCGGATCATCGGGCACGGCGACGACCCGGCCGAACCGCTCCCCGGCGACCCGTCGAGCCTGCGTGGCGACATCCCGATCGGCATCCCGGTACCTGCGGCCGCGGCGGCGGTCCGATCGGCCGTGGCTACGCAGTGACCGTGCTACCTTGCCGGCTCGGCGCGCCCCGCCCGGGATGGCTGCGCGCCGCGGACGTCGTCGTCATCGGTTCGGGCATCGCCGGGCTCACGACGGTCCTGCACCTGCGCCGGGCGCTGCCCGCCGCCCGGGTGCTGCTGGTGACCAAGGCACGCCTCGACGCCGGGTCGACCCGGTGGGCGCAGGGTGGGATCGCCGCCGCGCTCGCCGCGGAGGACTCGCCCGAAGATCATCTCTCCGACACCCTGGTCGCCGGCGTCGGGCTGTGCGACGAGGACGCAGCCCGAGTACTGGTCCGCGACGGACCGGCGCGGGTACGTGAGCTCGCCGAGCTCGGCGCCCGGTTCGATCGGACCACCGACGGCTCGTTCGCCCTCACCCGAGAGGGCGGCCATCTACGCAACCGCATCATCCATGCGGGTGGGGACGCCACCGGCCTGGAGGTGGAACGCGCCCTGATCACCGCCGTCCGGGCGGATGAGAGCGTCGAGGTCATCGAACACGCACTGGTCCTCGACCTGCTGCTCGACTCCGACGGTCGGGCCGCCGGCGCCACCCTGCACGTGCTGGGGGAGGGCAGCCGGGACGGCGTCGGCGCGGTGACGGCGGGCGCGGTGGTCCTGGCGACCGGCGGGATGGGGCAGATCTTCGCGTCGACGACCAATCCCGGCGTCTCCACCGGGGACGGGGTGGCGCTGGCTCTGCGCGCGGGCGCCGTCGTCGCGGACCTGGAGTTCGTCCAGTTCCACCCGACCGCCCTGTGGCTGCCCCCGTCCAGGCCGGGCGCCGTCGCCGACCTGCTCGGGGGCCAGCAGCCGCTGGTCAGCGAGGCCATGCGGGGGGAGGGTGCCGTTCTCGTCGACGCGGCCGGCGAGCGGGTGATGGCGGGCGTCCACCGGCTGGCCGACCTCGCGCCGCGCGACGTCGTCGCCAAGCAGATGTCGCGGGTCATGGCGGCCCAGGGGGTCGATCACCTGTTCCTGGACGCCCGGAGGCTGGGCGCGGCGACCATCGAGCGGCGGTTCCCCTCGATCACCGCGCGCTGCCGGTCCGCCGGCATCGATCCGGTCGCCAGGCCGATCCCCGTCGCGCCGGCCGCCCACTACGCCAGCGGCGGAGTGCGCACGGACCTGTGGGGCCGCACGAGCGTGGCCGGCCTGTACGCCTGCGGGGAGGTGGCCTGCACAGGGGTGCACGGCGCCAACCGGCTCGCGTCGAACAGCCTGCTGGAGGGGCTGGTCTTCGCCGCACGCATCGCGGAGCACCTAGCCGGCACCGCGCCCGGCGGCCAGCGCGGCGCCGCCATCCCCGCCGCGCCGGTGGTCGGTCGCGGCAGTGGTCTGACCGACCCCGCCGAACGCGCGGAGCTCGCGCGCGCGATGACCGACGGTGCCGGGGTGCTGCGCAGCGCGGACAGCCTGCGGGCGACGGCGAAGGTACTGGCCGGTCTCGGGGACCTGCGGGTCAGCGGGGCGACGGTCACGGCCGGGCCGCCGGCCTGGGAGATGACCAACCTGCGCACGGTTGCGACGGCCCTCGCCGCCGCCGCCGCCATCCGGACGGAGACCCGCGGGTCCCATTGGCGGGAGGACTTCGGTGAGCGGGACGACGAACACTGGCTCGGCCGGATCCTCACCCGGCTCGATCCAGAAGGGGAACTGATCGTGGACGTCGAGCCCATGCGCGGCTCGCGGTGAGCGGTTCCGGTTCCGCCGGCGTGCCCGGCGGACGGCTCTCGCCCGCCACCCGCAGTGCCCTCGCCTCGGCCGGCCTCGACCCGGACGGGGTGGTGGCCCTGGTCGGCCGCGCGCTCGTGGAGGACCTCCCGGTCCGGGAGGAGAACGAGGTGACCGGCCAGATCGGCGCGGTCGACGCGACCTCCGAGGCGACGGTCGACCCCGCCCTCGTCGGGCACGGCGCCATCGTCTCGCGGGCCGCGGGCGTCGTCGCCGGCCTGCCGGTCGCCGCCGCCGTCTTCGAAAGCCTGCTCGGGCCGGCCGCGACCGTCACCCTGACCGCTCGCGACGGCGACCCTGTCCCGCCGGGCACCACGGTGGCCTACGTCAACGGGCCGGTCCGCGGCCTGCTCACCGCCGAACGCACCGCGCTGAACCTGCTGTGCCACCTGTCCGGGATCGCCACCCTGACGCGGGCCTGGGTCGACGCGGTCACCGGCACCGGTGCGGTGATCCGCGACACCCGCAAGACGCTACCCGGCCTGCGCGCGCTGGAGAAGTACGCGGTGCGCTGCGGGGGCGGGGTGAACCACCGCATGTCGCTGACGGACGCAGCCCTGATCAAGGACAACCACGTGGTCGCGGCGGGTGGCGTGGCGGCGGCGTTCGCCGCGGTGCAGGCCCGGTTCCCCGGGCTGCCCGTCGAGGTCGAATGCGACACCGTCGACCAGGTCGCGGAGGCCGTCGATGCCGGATGTGATCTCATCCTCTGCGACAATATGTCGCTGGCGGACCTGCGGACCGCGGTCCAGCTCGCCCGTCCGGCCGGGGTGCGGCTCGAGGCGAGCGGCGGCCTGACCCTGCGAACGGCGGCGGCGGTGGCAGCCGTCGGCGTCGACTATCTCGCCGTCGGCGCCCTGACCCATTCGGCGCCCGCTCTCGACCTCGGCCTCGATCTCGCCCTGGATCCCGATCATCGCCCGGGATCGGCCACCGCGGGCCCACCGATCGAGGGTCTGATCGTGGAGGAATCCTGATGCTGCTCGCCATCGACGTCGGTAACACCAACACCGTCGTCGGCGTGTTCGAGGGTGAACACCTCGCCGGCTCCTGGCGGGTGCGCACCGACCCGCAGGCGACCGCGGACGAACTGGTGCTGCTCTACCGCGGCCTGCTCGGCGAGTACAAGGTCACCGGTGTCTCGATCTGCTCGACCGTTCCCGCCGCGCTTCGAGCCCTGCGCCGGATGGCGGTCCGGGCCTTTCACGACATTCCGGTCGTCATCGTCGAACCGGGGACGCGGACCGGGGTTCCCATCCTCATCGACAATCCGAAGGAAGCCGGCGCGGACCGCATCATGAACACGCTCGCCGCGCACC
>NZ_CDWRCM010000133.1:5594-8080 GCF_977927585.1 Frankia sp. CcWB2
CCTCTACGGCGGGCCGGCGATCGTCGTCGACTTCGGCACCTCGACGAACCTGGACATCGTCTCGGCACGCGGCGAGTTCATCGGCGGAATCTTCGCACCGGGCATCGAGATCGCGCTGGACGCACTCGCGTCCCGGGCGGCCCAGCTCCGTAAGGTGGAACTGGTCGCGCCACGTTCCGTCATCGGCAAGAGCACGGTCGAGGCACTCCAGTCCGGCATGATCTACGGCGTCGCCGGTCAGGTGGACGGCCTGGTACGCCGCATCCGGGCCGAGCTCGGGACGGATGCGGTGACGATCGCCACCGGGGGTCTCGCGTCCGTGGTCATCAAGGAAAGTGAGACCCTTGACCGCCACGAGCCCCATCTGACACTCATCGGCCTGCGTCTCGTCTTCGAGAAGAAGATCTGATCCGATCCCGACCGGGCTCGTTCAGGCTCGTTCGGGCTGCATTACGGCGACCAGGATAATTACGACGATCGCGCATCTCCGGGGCTTCGACCGGTCCAGCGGATTAGGCAACCGACTCTGCCGAGCGACAGCCGCCGGGTTCGACGGACCGTCCTCCCGCGACTCGGTTACGATTCCGTGCCATGCGGGACCGAAGCTCGGGAACACAGCCCGGCGTATCGTCACATCCCGGCAGCGGATACTTCACTCATCCCTTTCTTGTCACCGCGATGGCAGCATTCCTGTTCGCCGCGGTTCCGATTACGTACGGTTGGGGTGATCCGGCTTCGGCCGGTCCGCAGCCCCGTACCCTGGCCGTGCTGGGCGACTCCTACTCCTCGGGGGAGGGCAATCCTCCCTTCGACTCGCTGGCCCCCCAGTGCCGGCGGAGCAGCCAGGCCTGGCCACGACTGCTGGGCGCTATGGGATCGGGGGTCACCGTCTCGCTGTTCGCCGCGTGTTCCGGAGCCACCACCGGCGCCCTACACGAGTCGTTCAAGGGCGAGAAACCCCAGCTGGCCCAGCTACGTGCACTGGGCCGGGCCCCAGACGTCGTCACCATCACCATCGGCGGCAACGATGCCGGATTCGGCAAAGTCATCTTCAGTTGTTATGCGTGGAGATGCTTCTGGGATGGCAACGACCGCCGCGAGCGCGATCTTGTCACCAAGGAACTTCCGGGTGTCCTGAGCGCCAACTACGCGGCGGTGAAGGCCGCCGCCCCGCATTCGCGGATCATCGTGGTCGGCTATCCCTACATATTTCCGGGCAACCAGCTCAACAACATCTGTACCTGGCTGACCAACAGGGAACGTCGACAGCTGACGAGGCTGAACAGACAGCTCGACCAGGTCATCAGAAAAGCCGCGTCGGATGCGGGAGTGGAGTTCGTCTCGACGGATCGAGCGCTACGCGGTCACGAAATCTGCACATCGGACCCGTGGGTGGCTCCGGTCAATCTGTTCGGACCGACACGTGATCTGAGCGCGCACCCCACCATGCACGGGCAGCAGGCCATCGCCGAGGCCGTCCAGCGCCATCTCGCCACGGACAGCTGGTGACGCGGGCCGACCAGCCCGGCAACCGCGCGATGTCGACCCACCCATGATGCCGGCCCGATGACTCGTGGGCATAGCACTGATGGCGGCTCCAGTTGACGCCAGACATGAAGTTAGGCTTACTTAAAGTCATGCTCATGCTCACGCCACTCTGCGAGAGATCCTGCACCCTGGCACAGCTACGCCCGGCCCAGCCGCGGCACACCTCCCGGTCCCGGCAGTGAAGCGGTCGGTGAACGAACGCCGCACCGGCTCGGCGGCGTCCCCGGCGGCGCCTTCCAGGGAAGTAGTCCCCGAGGGGACGGCGCCGGAACTCTCCGGGGGTACCGTCCAGTGCGCCGAACCACCGTTCGAGGCAAGCCTGCGGGACCTCGCCGAGGTGCTGGAGCCGCGCGGTGTGCAGTTCGGGATGCCGGACGGCCCGAGCTGGGCCGACTGTGCCTTCCTGACCGGACCAGCAGGCGTGGCCGAGGCGCTGGCCCGGGTGGGCGCCGCACACGGCGCCAGCCCGGAGGTCGCCGCGAGCTACCTGGCGAACTGGTACTCGGCGAACGTCGCCGCCCCGGCCATCGCCTGTTTCGTCCTCCTGCACCGGGTGCCGGCCCTGACCCCGGCAACGATGTCCCTACGCGCCCTCGACGGCGGCTGGTTCGACCAGACCGCGTTCCACCGGCCGGCCATGACCGTCCTGGCGGATGACCCGATCGCGGGGGGCGCCACCGCCGGAGACGGGGTGAATGCCCGGATCGGCGTGGTCGGGGACGTGGTCGGGGACGTCGCCGCGTTGCGTAGTCGCCTGGTCGAGGAGGTGCTCGCGCATCTCCAACCGTTCGTCGAGGAGCTGCGGGGACGGGTCCGGCTCGGCCTTCCGGCGCTGTGGGGGGCGGTGGCCGCGCAGTGCGCCCGCGCCTTCCTGCTGACCGAGCGCGCGACCGGCGATCCCCACCTCGGCCGAGTGGAGGCCGACGCCTTCTTCTCCC
>NZ_CDWRCM010000133.1:8207-9395 GCF_977927585.1 Frankia sp. CcWB2
GGCCCCGTTGGCACGAGTTCGTCCACCACGGCCGGCGGTACACCGGCATACGCCGTGGGTCGTGCTGCCTGGCCTACCGGCTTGGTGACGACTACTGCACCTCGTGTCCCTTTACCGGTGACCAGGATCGCGAGGAACGGCTGCGCGCCTGGGTCGACACGCAGGGCAACGGAGGACTTGCGGTCTGAGAATCACCCGAAGCACAGCCCGAGTATGCGCACGTAAAGTAGTTACTCACAAAATGCAAGCAAGATCTGTCGCTGAAACTCCCCAGGGCGGCGACAATGAGTAACATTGACAACGCAAAACGATATACATGTGAGTTGAATCACAACAAGATACACCTCCTCATCCACTACCGTCGGTAGCATCGGCGAGGAGGCTCACCGCGGTGGGACGCACCGCTTGACGCGTCCCACCGCACCGTACGCCCGACCGGAGACGTCGCGAAGCGGGCGGCGTCGTTCTGCTCTTGGCGGAACGACGTGAGGGAGTCATGGCTGGTCGGCCACGGTTGCCTTAGACGTCTCCGCTGGTCGGACCGGTACTTGCGCCGGTCCGCCGCCCACGACGATGTGGACGGTGCCGGCGGGTAGGTTTCTGTTCGATGCGTGAGGACATGCCTCGGCGGAGCTAGCATGCGGATACCGGCTGTCGTGTGGTCGGTCGCAGCTCGAAGGAGCGCACATGTTCGAGAGATTCACCGACCGGGCACGTCGGGTCGTCGTCCTGGCCCAAGAAGAGGCCAGGATGCTCAACCACAACTACATCGGGACCGAGCACATCCTGCTCGGCCTGATCCACGAGGGCGAGGGCGTCGCCGCCAAGGCCCTCGAGTCCCTCGGCATCTCCCTTGAGGGTGTGCGGTCACAGGTCGAAGAGATCATCGGCCAGGGGCAGCAGGCACCGAGCGGGCACATCCCGTTCACGCCGCGCGCGAAGAAAGTCCTGGAGCTGTCGCTTCGGGAGGCGCTGCAGCTCGGTCACAACTACATCGGCACCGAGCACATCCTGTTGGGCCTGATCCGCGAGGGCGAGGGCGTCGCCGCTCAGGTGCTCGTCAAGCTGGGTGCGGACCTCAACCGGGTGCGCCAGCAGGTCATCCAGCTGCTGTCCGGTTACCAGGGCAAGGGCGAGACCGCCACGTCCGGCGCGCCCGCCGAGGGGACCCCGTCCACCTCCCTGGTG
>NZ_CDWRCM010000133.1:9801-11795 GCF_977927585.1 Frankia sp. CcWB2
CTGGACCAGTTCGGCCGCAACCTCACCGCGGCGGCGCGCGAGTCCAAGCTCGACCCGGTCATCGGGCGCGAGAAGGAGATCGAGCGCGTCATGCAGGTGCTGTCGCGCCGGACCAAGAACAACCCGGTCCTGATCGGTGAACCCGGCGTCGGCAAGACCGCCGTGGTCGAGGGACTGGCGCAGGCGATCATCAAGGGCGAGGTGCCCGAGACCCTGAAGGACAAGCAGCTCTACACCCTCGACCTCGGCGCTCTGGTCGCCGGTTCCCGCTACCGCGGTGACTTCGAGGAGCGGCTGAAGAAGGTCCTCAAGGAGATCCGGACCCGCGGCGACATCATCCTGTTCATCGACGAGCTGCACACACTGGTCGGCGCGGGCGCGGCCGAGGGTGCCATCGACGCGGCGTCGATCCTCAAGCCCATGCTCGCCCGCGGTGAGCTGCAGACCATCGGCGCGACTACGCTCGACGAGTACCGCAAGCACTTGGAGAAGGACGCCGCTCTCGAGCGGCGGTTCCAACCGATCCAGGTCGCAGAGCCGTCAGTGGCGCACACGATCGAGATCCTCAAGGGGCTGCGGGACCGGTACGAGGCGCATCACCGGGTATCGATCACCGATGCCGCGCTGGTGGCGGCCGCCTCCCTGGCCGACCGTTACATCTCCGACCGGTTCCTGCCCGACAAGGCGATCGACCTGATCGACGAGGCGGGTTCGCGGATGCGCATCCGTCGGATGACCGCTCCGCCGGACCTGCGCGAGTTCGACGAGCGCATCGCCACCGTCCGCCGGGACAAGGAGTCCGCAATCGACGCGCAGGACTTCGAGAAGGCCGCGTCCCTGCGGGACAAGGAGAAGACCCTCCTCTCCGAGAAGGCGAAGCGGGAGAAGGAGTGGAAGGCCGGCGACATGGACGTCGTCGCCGAGGTGGGCGACGAGGAGATCGCCGAGGTGCTCGCCATCTGGACGGGCATCCCGGTCTTCAAGCTCACCGAGGAGGAGACCGCGCGCCTGCTGCGCATGGAGGACGAGCTACACAAGCGCGTCATCGGCCAGCAGCAGGCCATCAAGGCTGTCTCCCAGGCGATCCGGCGCACCCGTGCCGGGCTGAAGGACCCCAAGCGCCCCGGCGGTTCGTTCATCTTCGCCGGCCCGTCCGGTGTCGGTAAGACGGAGCTGTCCAAGACGCTCGCCGAGTTCCTCTTCGGTGACGAGGACGCGCTCATCCAGCTCGACATGTCCGAGTACATGGAGAAGCACACCGTCTCGCGGCTGGTGGGTTCCCCGCCCGGCTACGTCGGCTACGAGGAGGGCGGCCAACTCACCGAGCGGGTGCGGCGCAAGCCGTTCTCGGTGGTCCTGTTCGACGAGGTCGAGAAGGCGCACCCCGACGTCTTCAACACCCTCCTGCAGATCCTGGAGGACGGTCGGCTGACCGACTCCCAGGGCCGGCTGGTCGACTTCAAGAACACCGTTCTGATCATGACGTCGAACCTGGGCACCCGGGACATCTCCAAGGGCCCCGGCATCGGGTTCGCCACCGGTCAGGGCGCCGTCGACTACGAGCGGATGAAGGCGAAGGTTCAGGACGAGCTCAAGCAGCACTTCCGGCCCGAGTTCCTCAACCGGATCGACGACATCATCGTCTTCCACCAGCTGTCCGAGGCCGAGATCATCCAGATCGTCGATCTGATGCTGGCCCGGGTGGACGCCCAGCTCAAGAACAAGGACATGGCTCTCGAGCTGACGTCGGCCGCCAAGGCCCTGCTGGCGAAGAAGGGGTACGACCCGGTGCTGGGCGCCCGGCCACTGCGCCGGACGATCCAACGGGAGATCGAGGACGTGCTGTCCGAGAAGATCCTGTACGGCACGCTCAAGCCGGGCGAGATCGTCGTCGGGGACGTCGAAGGCGATGGTGACGAGGCGAAGTTCGTCTTCCGTGGCGAGGTGAAGCCGAACCAGGTGCCCGATGCCCCGCCGGTCGATCTGGCCAAGTC
>NZ_CDWRCM010000133.1:12102-13109 GCF_977927585.1 Frankia sp. CcWB2
TGGCCGGCGCAGCCCCGGGGCTGCGCCGGCCATCGCCGTCTCGGCCGCGTATCCGGGCTGGTCGCTCCAGAGTTGGAACACGTTCGTTCTCTCACACATCGCTCGGTCACACCGCTCAGTCGGCGACCGGTAACGGAATATGGGAAAATGTCAGCCACCGGATAACCACCTTGCCAGCCGGGGCACCTGGCGAGATCGGGTCCGGTTGCCGGCACAGCACAGGCACAACTTCATCGCCCCGAGGACGGTTCGGACTGCTGGTTCGGCGAACGGAGAGCTCCGCTGGTGACTGGTAGTCCCGACGTCGCGCTCGGCGTTCACCTGACCTTCGGCTCTGATCCCGCCACGTCCATGGTCGTCTCGTGGCTGACCCGAACTGCCGTCCCACGGCCCCAGGTACGGTTCGGCCCGGCGGATGGCGGGTCTACCGGCTCGGTGACCGCGCTCACCTGTTCCTACACGGACGCCCTGACGAACGAGGTGGTCTTCGCCCACCATGCGCACCTGTCCGGCCTCCTGCCGGCTACCGGCTACCGCTATGACGTGGGTCATGACGGGCGCTGGGGCCTGGCCCACGGGTCGTTCCGCACGGCTCCACGGCACCGGGCCGCCTTCAGCTTCACCTGCTTCGGCGACCAGGGCACCGACGAGCCGCATGACCCGTACGGCTCGGCCGCGTCACGCCACGTGGTGACCGGAGTGGAACGCCTCGCGCCGCTGTTCAACCTCGCGAACGGCGACCTGTCGTACGCCAACCAGCGCACAGATCCGGTTCGCGCCTGGTTCGACTGGTTCACGATGATCAGCTCCTCCGCCCGGTTCCGGCCGTGGATGCCCTGCAACGGCAACCATGAGACCGAGCGGGGCAACGGATCGCTGGGGCTAGCCGCCTACCAGGCCTACTTCGCCCTTCCCCAGCACGACGAGGAGGCCTACCTCGCCGGGCTCTGGTACGCGTTCACCGTCGGCGGCGTGCGGTTCGTCATGCTCAGCGCCGCCGACGTCCG
>NZ_CDWRCM010000134.1:0-3170 GCF_977927585.1 Frankia sp. CcWB2
AAGATCGCCAGGGGTTGCGGGCGATTCATGTCACGACACGAGGCGTGCCACATCAGGTCACAGCAGGCCACGTCGAGCCAACATTACGCACAGTTACCAAACTGGCTGGGGTTTCACGCCCACCCCGGTTAACTTCGAAGACCCCGTATATTCCCGGCGCCGGTGTACGAGGATCTCGACCGCGGGTCGATGTGGCCTGCCATCGGTGCCATAGCGGTGTTTTCACGCTGTGCGGGCAGGAGCGGCGGGGCCGCCCGGCCGGCGAGCCGAGGCTCAGGCCGGGCCTGAGGCATTGCCCTACTACCTTCGGGATTGCTCCCGGCATTCCCGCCCACTCCTCCTACGCCGCGGCGGCCGCCTACCCTCGAAGATTCTTCCGGCGGCCCTGCTTTCGGCGGCCGAATATCGATCGTGGCCAGACTCCCGCTACACTTCTGCCTCCGGGCGAGGGTAGTTCGGGACCAGGGTCTCAGGCAGGTCTACTTTCAAGGTAGAAGCTCGGGACTTCCTCGCAGTGCTCCATGCGGTGCTCCATGCCCGGACGCGTGGCCGCTGGCGGCC
Source organism: Frankia sp. CcWB2 (assembly GCF_977927585.1). Taxonomy (NCBI): domain Bacteria; kingdom Bacillati; phylum Actinomycetota; class Actinomycetes; order Frankiales; family Frankiaceae; genus Frankia; species Frankia sp. CcWB2. The sequence continues at coordinate 562 of NZ_CDWRCM010000134.1, forward strand.
ACCGTCCGGCCGTCACGAGATCCATCGGCACGGGAGATCCTCGAAGGAGCGTCATGCCGTCGTTCGCTGATCCGGCGCAGCAGCGCGAATCCCGCCCCGATCGGGTGACGTATGCCGCGTTGTCGCACGGACGGGACGAGGGGTCGCACGGACGGGACGAGGGCTGGGCCGACCGAGGCCCCGCGCCGACGGGCTCCACCGGCGCACCACCCCGTTCGCTGTTCACAATGGTGGCTGACGCGGCCGTCGTGTACCGGGGAAGGGTACTCGCCGCTGCCTGCCTGCTGGTGGTCGTGCTGCTGCCGTGGAATGCCGGAATCTACGACCAGCTTGCCACCGGTGGTTTCTACGCACCGGGCGATCCGTCGACGCGGGCCGAGCGGCTGCTCGACGAGGAGTTCCCGGACGCGCCCCCCGACGTCGCCATCATGCTGACGTCGGCCCCGGGTATCGACGGGCCGATCGTCGCCCGCCTGGGCCGGGAGCTCACCGGGCGGATTGCCGCGGAGCCGGGGGTGACCTCGGTGCTGTCGTACTGGCCGGGCGGGCCCAACGAGGCGAGCCCGCTGCTGCGTGCGAAGGACGGCCGGTCGGCCCTGATCGTGTTCCGGCTCACCGGTTCCGAGGACCACATCCAGCACCGCCTGAACGCCCTGCACGACCGGTACGCCCACGACGGCCCGGGGGTCCAGGTCCGGTTCGGCGGGGCGCCCGCGGTCATGCGTGACGTGACCGAGCGCAGCCGTGTCGACCTGGCGCACGGTGAGCAGATCTCCGCTCCGCTGGTGTTCCTCGTGCTGCTCTACGCCTTCGGCACGGTCCCGGCTGCCCTGCTTCCGGTCCTGGTCGGCGTGGTGTCGGTGGTGTCGAGTCTCGCGCTGCTGCGGCTGGCGGCCCCGCTCACTGACGTGTCGGTCTTCTCGGTGAACCTGACGACCGCCCTCGGATTCGGTCTCGCGGTCGATTACAGCCTGTTCATCCTGCGACGTTTTCGGGACGAACAGGACCGCGGGCTGCTCCCGGCGGCGGCGCTGCGCCGGACGCTGGAGACCGCCGGGCGCACGGTGTTCTTCTCCGGGGTGACGGTGGCGCTGTCCCTGACGGCCGCGCTGGTTTTCCCGATCTATTACCTGCGTTCGTTCGCCTTCGCCGGCATCATCGTCGTCGTCGCCTCGGAGGTGGCCGCACTGCTCGTGCTGCCCGCGGCGCTGATGGTCCTCGGTGACCGCATTGAGCGCGGCAACGTCCGGCTGGCGTTGTCACGCCTGAGACGCTCGGGGTCACGCCCGAGGCGCTCGGGTCGCCGGCGGTCCGGCGGCCACCGCGTGGGGGCCGCGGCGGCTGGCCGCGGCTGGTCGGCGCTGGCGCGGCGGGTCATGCGCCACCCGGTGTTCTTCGGTGGGGCCGCGATCTTCGTGTTGGTGCTGTGTGCCGCGCCGCTGCGCCACCTCAACCTCGCGCTGGCCGACGACACGGTCCTGCCGGCGACCGCGGAGGCTCACGTCGTCAATGACGCGATGCGGGAGGACTTCGTCGTCTGCCTGCCCTGCCAGATTCCGATCGTGGTGCCCGGAGCGGACGCGCGGGACCCGGGGAACGCCGAGAAGCTGACCGACTACGCGACCCGGCTGTCCGCGCTGCCGGGTGTTGCCCGCATCGACACCGTCACCGGCAGCTTCCTGCGGGGCGAGCGGGTCGGTGCGGTGCCGAAGACTCCGATGAGGTACGTCGGAACGCATCGCGGCGCCTGGCTGTCGGTGTGGCAGACCGACAGGTCTCCGCTGTCCGAGCCGGCGAAGGACCTGGTCCGGAGGCTGCAGGCGACACCGGCGCCGTTCGGCGTTCTCATCGGCGGACTCGCGCCACACTTCCTCGACACCTCGCATTCCATCAAGCGGAGTCTGCTACCGGCCTTCGCCGTCGTGATGACGGCGACCTTCATCCTGCTGTTCCTGTTCACCGGCAGCGTGCTCCTTCCGCTGAAGGCGATGTTCCTCAACACGCTGAATCTCGCCGCCACCGTCGGGCTGCTGGCGTTCGTCTTCCAGGACGGGCACCTGACCGGTCTGGTCGGCGACTTCCAGGTGTCGGGCACGCTGGAGATGACCAGCCCGGTCCTGATGTTCTTCATCGCGTTCGGGCTCAGCATGGACTACGAGATCTTCCTGCTCGCCCGCATCCGGGAGGAGTACCTGCGGACGGGAGACAACCACGATTCCGTCGCCCGTGGGCTGGGGGCGACCGGTCCACTGATTACGAGTGTGGCGCTCGCTCTCGTCGTGGTCATGGTCGCGTTGTCCGCATCGGACATCAGCATGATCAAACTGGTGGGTGTCGGGCTGACCGTGTCGATCGTGCTCGACGTGACCCTCGTCCGAGCGATCCTCGTCCCGGCGTTCATGGCCCTGGCGGGCGACTACAACTGGTGGGCTCCCGAGCCGTTGCGCCGTCTGCACGCGCGGTTCAGCCTGCGGGAGGACGGCGACGAAGCGGCCTCGCGCGCGGGGGACCTCGGGCTCGGGGGACCCCCCGACCCCGGCAACCGCATGACGACGAAGATCACTTATCGGCGGGGGCGGGGGGAACCCACCCGCTGGACCCGGCCTCCG
>NZ_CDWRCM010000134.1:3507-11456 GCF_977927585.1 Frankia sp. CcWB2
GGCACTACTACCTGCGCCCGCGGCGGCGCGCGGACGGTGGGCCCTTACCGGCCATGATGGGTATCCGGGGTTTCGCACTCGACGGCATCCGCGTCGAAAGCTCATAGGTAGTAAACGCCAATCTTGGTCCTGGTCGGTATTCCCAGGAGCGGACGGCTCCTACGCGCCGCTGCGGGCCTGCGCGGTCCGCCTGCGGTTGGCCTTCTTGATCGCCTCGACGAGATCGTCCCTCGACATCGTCGATCGGCCGGGGATGCCGAGCTCGCGGGCGAGCGCGCGCAGGTGCGTCAGCGAGGCGTTCGCGTCCACGCCCTCGGCGGTCGGCCCGCTGTGCCGGGAGGCGGGCGTCGGCGTGGCGGCCTGCTCGTCGGAGGGACCGGGCCGACCCTTCGGCCGCCAACGGTCCCCCACCTTCTCGTGGGTGTGCTTGAGGGCGGCAAAGGCCGCACGGTGGGCACGCGCACCCTCACCGTAGGTCTCCACCGCCGAGTCGTGGGTCTTCTTCCAGGTGCGGATGGCCTGATCGTCGGAGCGGGCGATGGTGGACGGAACATCGTCCCGCATCTCGTCGGCCTGCGCCTTCTTGTCGGTTTTGTCGGTCTGCGGCTTCTTCCCGACCATGGCACTCCTCCTCCCGAACGGATGCTCAGGTCCTCCCGAACGGATGCTTATGGACCTTCCCGTGACGCCGGGACGTATTCCCCGTCCCCGTTGCCGCCGGGTAGCTCGTGGCTCGTGGTGGATCTCTTGGCGCCTTGATGCACAGGGTGAGGCATCGACTACCGTAGCGTGCCAATGTCTCGACCATGACGACCCGAAGGACGCCTCATGCCCCATGCCGCTGACCCGTTTCGCCGGCGTCGCCGTGAGCCCGGTCTGTCCCGGCGCGGAATTCTCGGTCTCGCCGGTGCCGGTCTGGGTGGATGGGCGGAGACGCTGCTCGACGCCGCGCCGAGCAGCGCGTCCGCTGGCCCGGCCGGGCCACCGGCCGCAGGGGTCCGACCCGGTGCGGAAGCGCGGGCCCTCTCGGCGCCGGGGACGCGTGTCGTGCTCGTGCCCCGGACCCTGGCCGCCGTGACGAGGGGAGTGGGGCCCGCGACGTCGGATTTCGACATCGGTTACGTGGCCGTCCGATGGACTCGTGACGGGAAGGATCGCGCGGCGGATGGCCGGGCCGGTCCCGGGGGTGCCGGCACGGGGACCGCCGGGACCGCCGGTGCCGGCGGTGCCGCTTCTCGGGGCGCCGAGATCCGGCTGCGCCAGCCGGGGGGTGGGTTCGACGCATGGCGGCCGCTGGCGGTCGGCTGTCCGGTGGATCGGGACGACCCGCCGGCCGGGGGGAGGAGCGCCGCCGTGCTGGTCGCCGCGCACCGCGCGACCGGCTACGAACTGTGGTTGCCACCCGGCGCGACGTCCGTGACGTCCACCGCCCTGAACACGACGTCGGGGCCGTTGCAGCGGTTAACGGCACCCATTGTGTCCGCCTACGCCGCCCTTTCCGCGATCTCGGCTTCGCGCGCCGCCCGGTCGCCGGGGCTCTTCGCCGCGCCCAGATCGTCGCCGCCGCCCCGGTCGCCCCCGTCCGGCTGCCGGCGACGCTCGACCTGCGCTACCTGCCCCGGGCCGCGTGGGGCGCGGACGAGTCGCTGCGGCTGTCCCCCTCACCCGGCAGCGGTTGGAAACCGACGTACCACCCGGGCCAGGTTGTCACGGTTCATCACACGGTGACGCCCAACGACGATCCGAACCCCGCCGCCACCGTGCGGGCGATCTACCACTTCCACACGGTCGAGCGGGGATGGTCGGACATCGGGTACCACCTCCTCATCGACGAGGCAGGCACGCTCTACGAGGGCCGGTGGTCGGGAACGGAGAGCGTTCCCGGCCACCGGGAGGACGGCTACGTGGTGACGGGTGCGCACGTGGCGGACTTCAACGCCGGCAACGTCGGCGTCGCGCTGCTCGGTGACCTGCGGACGCGCACCCCCACCGCCGCCGCCCGTCGCACGCTCGTCCTGGTGCTGCTCGCGTTGACCGGAGCGCATCATCTCGACCCGCTCGGCACCGTCCACTACGTCCATCCGGTGAGTGGCAGGCGTCGTACCGTCCCGGCCGTTAGCGGGCACCGCGACTGGATGGCCACCGAATGTCCGGGCGGCGCGGCCTACACCGCCCTGGCAGGTGTGCGGACGGACGTCGCCCGGCAGCTGATGTGAGGCTCACCGGCTGGTGCCCCGCCGGGTGACGGGGTGGGCTGTGGACGGGCTCAGGGGCGCCAGCCGGCATAGACCGCGAACCTGCCGTGCTTGGCGACGCAGTCGACCGGCGCGAATCCGGCGTCGGCCAGCCAGTCGAGCTGGTCGGCGAGCGGCGCGCACCGATCGAAGGACATCCGCCGCAACGCGGCCTGCCACTCGGCGTCGTCTGAACCCGCCGCCCGAGCCTGCCGTTCGTGCATGTCCTCGTACTGCCGGGTCAGGGCGGCAGTCGGGCCGTTGACCTGCTCGAGGTTGACGAACAGCCCATCCGGCCACAGGACGTCGCGCACCCGGCGGAACAGGTCGCGCTTGCCGGGGTCATCGAGGTGGTGGATGGCCAGCGCCGAGACGACCGCGTCGAACGGGCCGGTCGGCAGGGCGGAGGCGAGGTCCGCGACGGTGACGGCCTCGATCGAGCCGGCGGACAGCCGCGCCCGGGCCTTGGCCAGCATCGGCGCGGCGCCGTCGAACAGGTGCAACCGGACGTCGGGGACGGCCGCGGCGACCGCGGCGGCCAGCAGACCGGTGCCCGCGCCGAGGTCGAGCACCGCTGGTCGGGCGCCACCCTGGCGCGCCACCAGGTCGCCGACCGATCCGTACAGCAGGTCGAAGGAGGGGACGAGCCGGCGGCGCTCCCCGTCGTAGGTCTCGGGATCCCAGCCCGGCGTCTCGGAATATGAGATTACTATCTCATCCATTGGACAATCATACGGTCGGGCCCGGCTGCGCACCCGAACTTCCCGCGCGGGCCTGACGTATCGCACGTCACATTCCCACCTCCTTCTTGACGCGGCAACGTTCACCTACTCAGAGTGAAAAGTGTGCGCACATCTCCATTGCTGACGTGCCGCCGCTGCATCGACTACGGGCGCGCTGAGACCAGCCGCTGTCGCTGACGGCCCCGCGCTGTCCCCCGATCGGGCGCGTCCCCGGCACCTTCGTGGCCGGAGTTCCGGGCGCGCCCTCAGCGCCACCACCCGCGCACCATCGCTTCCGGCGCCGATCTCGGTGCGGTGAGGCAGCGCCCGACGCCGTCCACCGTCCGTCGCCCGGCCACCCACCGCCCGGCCACCCACCGTCTGAGGAGATCCCGATGCGCCGCATGTTGGATCCGACCCGATGACCGCCCTCGCGGAGCTGTGTCTCGCCGTCGCTCTGGACGGAGCCGGGTGGCATCCGGCGGCCTGGCGGGAGCCCGATGCCCGCCCGGCCGAGCTGTTCACCGCCCGCTACTGGACCGCCCTCGTCCTGGAAGTCGAACGCGGGCTGGTCGACTTCGTCACCATCGAGGACTCCCTCGCCCTGCAGACCTCCCGTCTCGACGGCCCCGACGGGCGTACCGACCAGGTCCGCGGCCGCCTGGACGCCGTCCTGACCGCCGCCCGGGTCGCCCCCCTGACCAGCCACATCGGCCTCGTCCCCGCAGTCACCACCACCCACACCGAGCCGTTCCACATCTCCAAGGCCATCGCCACCCTGGACTACACCAGCACTGGCCGCGCCGGGGTGTGCGTCCAGGCCCTGCGCCCCGGCGAAACTCCCCACCTCGGCCGACGCGACCTCCCCACCATCGCCGACTACCAGACCCCCCAGGCCCAGGCGGTCATCAGCGACCTGTTCGACGAGGCCGCCGACTACGCCGAGGTCCTACGCCGGCTGTGGGACAGCTGGGAAGACGACGCCGAGATCCGCGACACCGCCACCGGACGGTTCATCGACCGCGACAAACTGCACTACATCGACTTCGAAGGCCGCTGGTTCTCCGTCCGCGGGCCCTCCATCGTCCCCCGTCCGCCCCAGGGCCAGCCGCTGGTCACCGCCCTGGGCCACAGCACCATTTCCTACCGGCTCGCCGCCCGCGCCGCCGACGTCGCCTACATCACCCCGCACACCGCCGCCGACGCCCGGGCGATCGTCGGCGAGATCCGCGCCGAACAGGCCGCGGCCGGACGCGCCGACGACACCCTGCACGTCTTCGCCGATCTCGTCGTTCTCCTCGACGCCTCCGCGGAGCAGGCCGCCGAACGGCGCGGTCGTCTCGATGCCCGTGCCGGTGAGCCCTACACCTCCGACGCGCTGATCTTCGCCGGTACCCCCGGCGACCTCGCCGACCTTCTCCTCGACTGGCGATCCACCGGGCTGACCGGGTTCCGACTACGCCCGGCCGCCCTTCCCCACGACCTCGAAGCCATCACCCGCGGGCTCGTCGGTGAACTCCACCACCGTGGCGCCTTCCGCACCGCCCACCAGGCCACCACTCTGCGCGGCCACCTCGGCCTGCCGCGACCCGCCAACCGTTACGCCACCGTCTGATCGTTGATCCGACTCTCGGCGGCGGACGTCACGCAGGATTCCGGAGGACCCCCGATGAGCAGGCCGATCAAGCAGATCCACCTGGCTGCGCACTTTCCCGGAGTGAACAACACGACGGTGTGGAGTGATCCGCAGGCGGGCAGCCAGATCGAGTTCAGCTCCTTCGCCCATCTGGCCCGGACCGCGGAGCGGGCGAAGTTCGACTTCTTCTTCCTGGCCGAGGGGCTGCGCCTGCGTGAGCAGAACGGGCGCATCCACGATCTCGACGTCGTCGGCCGGCCGGATACCTTCACCGTGCTCGCGGCGCTCGCCGCGGTGACCGAACGGCTGGGGCTGGCCGGCACCATCAATTCCACATTCAACGAGCCCTACGAGGTCGCCCGGCAGTTCGCCAGCCTCGACCATCTCTCCGCCGGTCGGGCCGCGTGGAATGTGGTCACGTCGTGGGACGCGTTCACGGGGGAGAACTTCCGCCGCGGTGGCTACCTACGGGAGGAGGACCGTTACGCCCGCGCCGAGCGGTTCCTGCGCACGGCGTGGGAGCTGTTCGACTCCTGGCACGGCGACGAGATCGTGGCCGACAAGGAGTCCGGGGTCTTCCTGCGGACGCCGCGGCCGGGCGCGTTCGACCTGCACGACGCGTTCTTCGACATCAGCGGCCACTTCAACGTGCCGCGCGGCCCGCAGGGCCGGCCGGTCATCTTCCAGGCCGGCGACTCGGGAGCCGGCCGCGAGTTCGCCGCCTCGTCCGCCGACGCGATCTTCAGTCGGCACAGCACGTTCGACGCGGGCCAGGCCTTCTACGCCGACATCAAGGGCCGCCTGGCCCGCCACGGCCGCAGACCCGAGCAACTGGTGGTCCTGCCGGCGGTGACCTTCGTCCTCGGCGACACCGACGCCGAGGCGCGGGAACGGGCCGGCGTGATCCGGCGCCAGCAGGTCAGCGGGGCGACGGCGATCCTGTTCGCCGAGCAGCTCTGGAACCGCGACCTCTCCGGCTACGACCCGGACGGCCCGGTGCCCGAGGTCGACCCGGTACCGGGGGAGAACACCATCTCGAAGGGCCGGGCCAGCGTGCGGATGTTCGACGACCGGCAGGCGACCGTCCGGCAGTGGCGCGAGCTCGGCGAGGCGAAGAAGCTCTCGCTGCGCGAGGTGGTCATCGAGGTCACCGGACGGCAGTCGTTCATCGGTTCGGCCGCTACTGTAGCCGAGACGATCAACAAGTTCGTCCAGGAGGACGCCAGCGACGGGTTCATCCTCGTCCCGCACATCACCCCGGGCGGGCTGGATGAGTTCGCCGACACGGTCGTGCCGCTGCTTCAGGAGCGCGGCGTATTCCGCACCGACTACTCGGGGACGACGCTGCGCGAGCACCTCGGCCTCGCTCCGCTCGGGTAACGGGCTGCCCGGTCGGGCTGCCCGCCCGGCCCGCCCGGCCCGCCGTCTCGAACTCCTCGCCGGCGGTGTTGTCTTCGGTACCTGAAACTCACAGGTACCTGAAAGTATGATGTTGCTCGCGTCATGCTCGGGAGGCGTCACGCTCGGGAGGAGGGACGCATGGAACGGGTGGCCGCGGTGAACACGGCGACGGCGGTCGCTCATGTTCTGCGGGAGGAGATTCTCAGCCGGCAGGACGGCGACCTGTACCTCGGCCAGGAGAACGAGCTGCTGGCCCGGCTCGGCGTTAGCCGGCCGTCGCTGCGTCAGGCGGTGCGGCTGTTGCAGGCCGAGGGGATCCTCACCGTCCGCCGGGGTCATCACGGCGGTCTGTACGGGCAGCGGCCGGACGCGGCCGGGGTCGCCCACATGGCGTCGGTCTTCCTGCGCACCCGTCGGGCCTCGTTCGCCGACCTCAGCGCGACCCACGCCCTCATCACCACCGAATGAGCCCGGCTCGCCGCGCTCAATCCGGATCCGGCCGAGCGGGGTCGGCTGCTGACCTTCGTCGACAGCGCCGTCGGCGGTGCCGTCAACGCCGCCGTTGACGGCACCGCCGGTGGGGATGCCCGCGACCATGCCCGGACCCGGGCGCAGTGGGGCGTGCTGCTCGCCGAGATCGCCCGCAGCCCCACCCTTCAGCTCTTCGAGGACGTGCTCGGCTCGCTGTCGCAGTACCCGGCCTCGCGGCCGTTCCTGCCCGACCCCGCCAGCGTCGCCCTGGCCTGGGAGCAGTGCCGGTGGATCGCCGAGGCGGTGGGGGACGGCGATGCCGACACCGCCGCCGCACTGTGCCGTGAGCACGGGGACGCGATGGCCCGCTACCTCCGCGACCAGCCGGAGGATCTCCTCGGCTGGTGAGCCGTCCGGGGCCGGGTCCATGCCGCCGCCTGGTCACGGTCCGCGCGTCGTCTCGCTGGGGGGCTACGGCGCCGCCTCGGTCCAGCGGGCCGCTCAGTCCAGCAGGCCGCTCTGCCGGGCGGCGTGCACGGCTGCCGTACGGTTACGGACCCCCATCTTGCGCATGATGCTGCGCATGTAGGTCTTCACGGTCTCGGCGCGGATCGTGAGGTGCTCCGCCGCCTCGACGTTGGAGCAGCCAGTGGCCACGAGGGTCAGCACCTCCATCTCCCGCAGGGTGAGGCGGAAGGGCGGCGGCTTCGGCGGGCCGGGCGTGACGACCGGTTCGTTGCGCAGCAGGGAGTAGATGTGCAGGATCTGCCGCCGGAGATGGGGGGCCGTCATCTGGGCGCTCAGCTCCAGCAACTCGATCTGGGCCAGGCGGACCCGCTCCCGCTGCGTGCGAGAGTCGGGCGGCTGTCCATCGGCGACGAATGGTCCCGGTGCGCGGTCAAAGCCGGCAGGGGTCATCGTCCGATGCAGGCGCACCTGCATCGGGATCGAATCCGATGCCACTGGGCCCATTATGCTCCTCTCCCTATCCACGTCGATAACCCAGCTACCTCCGGATGGGCGCCCCCGGACAACCAGGCGCGTACCGGTGTATTCATGAAGGGGCGGTCGGTCCCGGGATCAGCCGTACACCACCTTTGTGTGATGCCTTCCATGATCCGGTCGCGGGTGAAGTGGGCACACTGCCACGTCGGCTCCGCTCCAGGCTGGCCGTCCGTCTTCGTCGGATGCCCGCTGCCGGCTACATCGAAAAGGTTATGGAGTCGAAATGAAATAACTTGCGCGTTTCGAACCCTCCACAGGCCTGTGACCTGTGATGATGCTCTCGATCACGTATTTGTTACTTCATTACGTCCCCTATCTCCTTGCTCCGGCCGGTCGTCAATGGTGTCGCTCCCATGCCAAGAACATACTGCTCCCCCCGGCCGGAAGGCCCGAGGGTAGTCTTGAATGCTACCCCGAAAGGGGCTCCTTCGGGGGCGTCATGCCACGTCGCCGCACCAAAGTACCCCTCGGTTTGAGGGG
>NZ_CDWRCM010000134.1:11760-12638 GCF_977927585.1 Frankia sp. CcWB2
GCGAAGGAAATTCCTGGAGGCAGGCGGGAACCCGCACGTCAGCGGGTTGACGGCGGGCAGCGTAAACGGCCTCGGGGGTTATCCGATGAGCCCGCCGGGTTAATAGGTGGGACGACGGCGGATGATGTGGGCGGATGCACGGGAATCCGCGCGGGTGGATGGTAGGAATAGGCCGGACTGGCCGTGGCGGCCGCGGCCACACCCGGTCGGAACCACCCGGTCGGAGTTACCCGCTCGGAGCCACACCCGGTTGGAACCACCCGGCCCGAGTTAGCCGGTCGGAGCCACAGCCGGTCGGAGCCATCCGGCCCGAGCTCGCCGGCCCGCTCTTCTTCCCCACCGAGCCGCGTCCGCTGACCGGCTTGTCGATCCCCCTCGTCCTGGGGCACGAGTTAGGCGGCACCGTGGTCGACAGGGGCGATGGTGTCGGTTCGGTCGTCGTGGGCGACCGGGCCACGGGCGAACCGATCTACCGCTGCGGGCAGTGCCCGCCGTGCCGGGCCGGCCGGTACAACGTCTGCCGCCAGATCGGCTTCCACGGGCTGATGGCCGACGGCGGCATGGCGGCATGGCGGAGTTCACTATCGGAGTTCACTATCGGCCGGGCGATCGCGTTGCGCCTCGCGGCGGACGGCGCGGACATCGCCGAAAAGCTCGGCGGCCACCTGGGCCTCGGCAAGGGGCAGGCGCTCGAGCAGTACGCCGCCGGGATCCCGCTCGGCCGCGGGCAGATACCCGAGGAGGTGGCCGCCTTCGTGTCCTATATGGCCGGTCCGGACTCCGCTTACATGACCGGGCAGTCGGTGGTGATCGACGGTGGTCTCGTGATGCGCTGAAAGGCGGGTTTCCGCTCGAGCTGGCGGGCCTGATGTGCGGAT
>NZ_CDWRCM010000135.1:0-1601 GCF_977927585.1 Frankia sp. CcWB2
CACGCCAGCGACGTGACCCGGGCCACCGTGCCCACCGGCCAGGGGCTGAAGGCCCTGGCGACGAGCGACGCCACCGCACGGGCGGCGATACCCTCCGACCGTGCGCACGCCTCACCTCCTCCGCCGTTTCCCGTTCCGGCGGCTCGCCGTGGCTCCCGCCGCCGCGGTCGTCGTCGGCCTCGGCCTGAGCGGCTGCGAGCGGCCGACTCCCCTGGTGACCATGGAGTCCGGGGGACACTTCGTGCAGACGAACGCCGCGCAGTACGAGTGGGACGGGACGGTGATCCAGAAATCGGTATCACCGCCGCACATCACGGTCAGGCCCGGAAACGCCATCAACATCGACGTGCCGACGTCGGTCGCCGACCGCGGCTACTTCCTCGTCCTGGGCAGGGAGCGGGTGACCGACAAGATCAACGAGACGCACTACCGGTACGTTCCCGCCAAGAACACGCCTGCCCTGCTCGTGGTGTTCGCGCTTCCCGAGGCAGGCAGCTCCAGCGACCAGGCGTCGGGAAGCTGGCCGTTCCTGGTCACCTTCAAGCCCTGACCCACCGCCGGCCGCTCCGCCGCCGGACCGGAACCAACGACCCACGCACACCAGCCCCCGAACGGGGATACACCGTGCGCGCAGCGTGCCATACCTCCCCACTGGGACCACGCAGCGTCGTCCGCGATGCTAAGATCCGGCAACAAGTCCGATTTGCACCCCATCGAAAACCCCGTACTGTTACCCAGCTGTCCGGTGCGGTGGTGTTCGGGCGGATCGACCGACAGTATGCGACGACAGACGAGGACGTCCCCAGATCATGATCCGGACCTGATCGTGAGCCGCACCCTGATCGTGACCGCAGTGACCGCCGAAGCGGACGCGGTGTGTGCCGGCCTGATGGGCAGCTGGTCGCGCGGCCGGACCAGAACCCCCATCGGACCGGGCAGCCTGGTGTCCCCCGAATGGGACCGCCAGCTTCTCACCACCTCCACCCTGGGCCCCTACGTGGGCCGGCGACGCGGACCGGTGACGGTGCTCGCGGCAGGCACCGGCGGCCCGGCCGCGGCGGCGGGCACCGCGGTGGCAATGTCGGTGGCGAGCGCGGCGGGGCAGCCGTTCAGCCTGGTCGTGGCGATGGGGATCGGCGGTGGGTTTCGCGGCTGGGCGGAGATCGGGGACATCGTCCTCGCCGATCGCATCGTCGCCGCCGACCTCGGCGCGGAGTCCGGCCTTGACGAGGAACCGCCCGCTCCGCTGATCGGCCGCATCAGCGAGATGGACCGCAATCTCGGGTTCCACAGCAACGGCGCGCCGGCACCCCGCGGCGGCCCCGCCCACTTGCCGAACCCCGCGGGGTCGTTCCTGAGCCTGGAGGATCTCGGGCTCGGTTCGTCCACGGTGGTCCCGGATCCGGACCTCATCCACCGCCTGGGCACGGTGCTCGACGCCACCGGGCGGCGGATCGTCACGGGTAGCGTGATCAGCGTGTCGACGGTGACGGGCACCGAACGTCGGGCCACGGCGCTGACCGAGCGGCTGGACCCGGTGGCGGAGTCGATGGAGGGGTACGCCGTCGGGGTGGCCGCCCGGGCCTTCGGCGTCCCGGTGG
>NZ_CDWRCM010000135.1:2081-6840 GCF_977927585.1 Frankia sp. CcWB2
AGATCCGTACCATCAGCAACACGGTCGGGCGCCGGGACCGGTCCGACTGGAACCTGCCGGTCGCGCTGGCCAGCCTCCACACGGCCGCCGCGGCACTCGTCGCCCACCCGGACGGTCTGGTGATGGCCGCACCGGCGGCCACTACGAGGGACGCCTCCACCACGATCCCGGCCGAGCACCCGGGTGCCCGCGGCCACCACGGGAACAACGGCCACCACGGGACGGGAGAGCACTGAGATGGGTGCTGGCCGGGCGACCACCTCGCACCTTCCAGGTCCGCTCTCGCTCGCCATCTCGCCCTGCCCCAACGACACATTCGCCTTCCATGCCCTCGCGCACGGACTCGTCCCGGGAGCACCCGAGGTGTCGGTGGCCTTTGCCGACATCGACGTCCTCAACGCCCGGGCCGCCGACGGGCGGGACGACCTCGTCAAGGTGTCCTACGCCGCCCTGCCGTGGCTGCTCACCGGGTACCAACTGCTGACGGCGGGCGGGGCCCTGGGCCGCGGCTGCGGCCCACTCGTCCTCACCGCCGGGCGGTCGGGCCTGCGCGGTGCCCGGGTCGCCATCCCCGGCACCCGCACCACGGCCTACCTGCTGTTCCGGCTGTGGGCGGCCGACGAGGGCGTGACGAGCGCCGACGTGCTTCCCTTCGAGAAGATCATGCCCGCCGTCCGCGACGGCGCGTACGACGCGGGGCTCGTCATCCACGAGTCCCGCTTCACCTACCCGTCCTATGGGCTGACGGCGCTCGTCGACCTCGGCGACTGGTGGGAGGGCCAGACCTCGCTGCCCATTCCGCTCGGCGCGATCCTCGCCCGCCGGGGGCTGGACGGCCCGGCGCTGTCCGCCGCGGTGCGGGCGAGCGTCGCCGCGGCCTTCGCCGATCCCGCCGCCAGCGCCGACTACGTCCTCGCCCATGCCCAGGAGATGGCGCCCGACGTCGTCGACGCCCACATCAAGCTGTACGTCAACGAGTTCAGCCTCAACCTCGGCGACGAGGGGTTCGCCGCCGTCGAGGCCCTGCTCTCCCGCGCCGCCGACGCCGACCTCGTCCCCGCGCTTCCGCGGCCGCTGCGCTGAATCGCGAGCCCCCTCGGAGGGTCCTGATGGCAGGATGGAGACGTGAGTACCGATCAGATACCGGCTGTCGGCGTCGCGGAGCTACCGGTCGAGCTTTCCGCGGACGGTGCCCCGCTGATGGTGGACGTGCGGGAGCCCGACGAGTGGTCCGCCGGTCATATCGCCGGCGCGCTGCACATCCCGATGCGTGAACTGGCCGCCCGGCTCGACGAGGTTCCCCGGGAACGCGAGGTCGTCGTGGTGTGCCGCTCGGGCGGCAGGTCCGCCGCCGTCACCAACTACCTCAGGCAGGGTGGCTGGCAGGTCCGCAACCTGACCGACGGGATGCTCTCCTGGCAGGCGCACAGCCGCCCGATGGTGAACGAGAGCGGCGCCGCGCCCACCGTCCTCTGAGGACCGCCGGCCGGCTCCGCCGGGCCCGGGCTGACTCCGCCGGCTACTCCGCATTTCTCGGATGACCCGGCGCCGCGGGCTTCCGGTCAGCCGCTCGGGGTCAGCCCCAGTGCCGGCTGGTTCGGGCACTTCTGGAGAACGGCGCGCATCGCGTCCGCCTCCGCCTGGACGACCCACAGGCGGTAACGGGCCTTCAATCCCACTTGGCGCGCGATGTAGGGGCACTGCTCCCCCGGGCTCGGCGGCAACCATTCGGCGGCGTCATGATCGCTCTTGCGCTGATTCGTGGGACCGTCGACGGCCAGCAGGTTCTCCGGATCGTTGGCGAACTGGAGCCGTTCCCGGGCGGTCCAGTTGAGCGCGCCGGTCCGCCACGCATCCGCCAGGGGGACGACGTGGTCGATCTGCACGCTGGCGGAGTTCCGTCCACGGTCGAAACGGATGATTCTGGTGGTGTACGGATCCCGGAGCTCACCGGTCAGCACCGTGCAGCCGTCCGATCTGCGGATGGTGGTGCTGCGCAGATCTCGCCGCAGAATGTCGTTACGGGTGTCACACCCGTTGTCGTCGATGTCCGACCAGGCGGGCCCGAACTCGTCCCGGCGGTACCTGGGAGAGTTGTCCTCCTCTTTGATCGGAAGGGTGGCGAGCAGCTTCAGCGCCGAGCCGCTGGCGGTCGGGGCACCAACCTGGTTGGACGTTCCGGTCTGGTCGGAAAGGTCACTGCAACCGGTCAGGCCGGCGATGAGGGCGAGAACGGCGAGGGCCGCGGCTCCGCCGGGTCGACCGGGTCCGCGACGATCTGGACCGACACCGCTTCTTCGCACCGGACTCCCCACCTCGACGGTTCGGAACCCGTGGGGGGTGCTCGCCCCGCTTCGGGTCCGTTCGGATCGAGGGTGACATTAACTGGAAATCGGCCCGCCGGGCTGGTCGGCCACCGTCAGGGGACGGGAACGCGGACTCCTCCGCTCACCGGATTGTCGTGCAACTCCAACTCCTGGGCCGTGGCCTCCCGCGAGATGTCGAAGACCATGGTGCCCGCCCTGAGGTCACCCGGGTTGATCGAATCCCACAGATCCTCGTTACTCAGTTGGAGGCGGGCGAGGAAATCGGCGCTGTGCCGGCCGCCGCCGCCGTCCCACAGAAACTGGGATGAGGTCACCAGCGTGCGGGTGGAGTCGCCGAGGTTGCGCACGGTCACGTGGGCCAGGCAGAACTGGCCGTCCGTGTGCCGAGCGAGCAGTCCGTCACCGAGTTTGGTCTGCCCGCACCGGAAGGAATCCACGATGAACTCGAGCTGGCCATCCGTGACGGGGCGGTTCAGGCCGCTGGCCGAACCCGATGCCGTGCTCGGACCGGTGGAGCGCGACGGGGCGGTTGTGGCCGCCAGCTGTTCCGCGGAACCATTCTGGCCGCTCTTTCCGGTCTTTCCGGGCAGGCTGACCACGACCGCGATGGCGATCAGCGCGCTCAGGACGATGGCGGCGATCCAGACGAGTCGCCTGCGATCGAGCCCGCGGGCCGCCGGCGGCTGGGCGAAGGGCGGGTACGGTGCGCCGGGCTCACCCGGTACCGGCCCGTGCTGATCGGGAGCCTGGCCGGACCACGGCCCCGGCGGTGCGCCGGGGACCTGCCCGCCCATCCGCCCGCCCAGCTGCGCGGGTGGGCGGGCGCCTACCTGGGCGGGCCGCGGGCCGGGGCGTCCCATCGGGCTGTGCGCGTCGGGCTGCCCCGGTGGTGCCTGGCGTGGTTGTCCCGGTCCCTGGCCCGCCCGGGCGGCGGGAGCGCCCGCGTTCCAGGGGACCTGACGCGCGGGAACCGAGGTCGCCGCGCCGATCCGGGTCGGCGCGGCGCGGGGCACCTCGCCGGTTCGGCTCAGGAACTCCTCGGCCTGACCCATCGCCTCGCCGATGGCACCGGTACCGCGGGAGGGTGGCTGCGCGATGAGCCGCAGCAGCAGGTCCCGGGCGCTCGGCCGGTCGTCAGGATGCTTGGCCAGAGCCGCGCTGACCAGGCCGACCAGCGGCTGCGGCAGACCACGCAGGTCCGGGGCGGACCCGACGATGCGCATGCCGAGGTCGATGTCCGTACCGTCGCCGAACGGGTGGCGGCCGGTACCGGCGTAGGCGATGAGGATGCCCCAGGCGAAGACGTCCGCCTCCGGACCGATGGGCTGGCCGTGCACCTGTTCGGGAGCCATCCACCCGGCGGAGCCGAAGCCCCATGCCGTGGGCTTCGCCTTCGCGCCCTCGAGGGCCTGCGCGATCCCGAAATCGATCACACGTGGCCCGGACAGTGAGAGCATCACGTTACTGGGCTTGAGATCCCGATGGACGAGGCCTGCGCTGTGGATCGCGGTAAGCGCCGTCGCGACCCCCACGGCCAGTCCGGTCAGGATCGACGAGGTCAGCGGGCCCTTGTCGACCTGCATGTCCAGCCGGACCCCGTCGATGAACTCGGTGACGAGGTACGGCGCGGGCGCATTCGGATCCGCGTCCAGGACTTCGGCGGTGCAGAAGGGAGCGACCTTGCGTGCCGCTTCGACCTCGGCCCGGAACCGGCGGCGGAACTCCTCGTCGGCAGCCAGATCCGGTCTGATGACCTTGATGGCAACCCGCCGTCCGGCCCGGTTCCTCGCCAGGTAGACCGTGCCCATGCCGCCGACCCCCAGCCGGCTGAGCAAAACATAGGGGCCGACCGACCGGGGCTCGTGTGGATTGAGCGGATCACCTGGTTCGGAGCGGCCGGAACCCATGCGTGCGGCGTTGTCGGCCACGGTCAGCACCGCACGGCTGTGATCACGACCGCTGTCCACTGCTTGTCACACGAATGCCTCTTAAATCCCGATCCGACGCCCCGTTCCGACCGCCGATCCGTGCCCTCCGCCGATCAGCGGAGGTGGGACGGCCCTCGGCGATGCCACCGCGGCCGGCTGCGGGGCTGCTCATGGTTCGGTCTGGTCTACGTTTGCAGTCTGTCGCACTGCCAACGCTTCCAGTCGCACGCGGGCTCCCCGCCGACGGGACCGGTCGGCTCCCCGACAATGTGTTGCCGCCACGGCGCGCAGGCCGCGGCGGATGAGGCCGCAACCGAGGAGGCATCGTGAACCGGTGCGTACCGGTGTGGCCAATCTGATGAAGGGCTCGATCTCGGCTCATGCCCGGATCCTGATTGATGTGGCTGGCTCGGTCGGTGTCGCTGATGTGATGGGAACAGCGGATTCGATGGACCCACCTGGCGGCGTCCGACGAGGAACCTGGCGCCCAGGTCGCGGTGTGCA
>NZ_CDWRCM010000135.1:7085-7685 GCF_977927585.1 Frankia sp. CcWB2
CCGGGTGCGGCCGACGGGTCAGTTTCCTGCCGCCGGCCTAGACCTCCAACTCGTTGGCGACGGCGTGCACGACCTTGGCGACCCGCTGGGCGGTCCGCCGGTCGGGATACCAGCCGCGACGAAGGTCCCGCTGCACGTCGTCCAGCACCTTGATCATGTCTTCGACCATGCTGTGCAGCTCGTCCGGACTGCGCCGCGCGGCCTGGGCAGCCGCCTTGGCGACCGACGGCGGGGCGGTCAGCAGCCGGACCGACAGTGCCTGGTCGCCACGCCGCCCGGCGGCGACGCCGAACTCGACCCGGTCGCCGGGTTTCAGCCGGTCGACCCCGGCGGGCAGGGCGGCCTTGTGCACGAAGACGTCGCCGCCGTCGTCCCGGCTGAGAAAGCCGAAGCCCTTGTCGACGTCGAACCACTTGACTTTGCCGGTGGGCACGGGCGACCTCGTTCTGTGTAACGGCAGGACAACGCAACGGAAGATGAGTGATTCCCAGGCTATCCGTCGGCCGCACGTCGCGTGCGTCTTCGGTAGCGATCGGCTGTCGAGTGAACCCCTCTCCCGTGATGGTGGTCTGGCCCGCGTTCGGCACACGTCCTCGTAGG
>NZ_CDWRCM010000135.1:8041-13029 GCF_977927585.1 Frankia sp. CcWB2
CTGTCGCACGTGTCGGCGAAACCCTCGTCCGGGCAGGGCCGGACCCGTGGCCGACGGTGCGGTAAACGAGGCCACGGCTCCGGTCGGGACCCCGCCGCCGGTGACCTGGGCGGATCGGCTGGTCCGGGTCGGGGCCGTGCTCTTCGGAACCGGTCTGGTCGCTACGGTGGCGGCGGTGATCCCCTTCTTCCTGGGCGCCGAGAATCTGCCGATCTGGCTGAACGCCGTCGCCAGCGGCGGACTGACCATCGGGTTCGCCGTGGCGCTGGTGGGGGTTCTCGCCGCCGCCCGATCCCGGATTCCCGAGGAGAGCGATCCCGATCTCTACGTGAACAACCCACATCCGCCCGACCACGGGGCCCCCGGGGACGGCGACCACCCCGGGGACGGCACCGGTCCGCGGACAGACCCCGTCACCCGTTCCCGATAGTTCCTTGATCTCACGGCCGGGGGTGCGGGCCCCGGCCGGGCCGACCGCGTCGACCGCGTCGCGGCGTCAGCCCTGCTGTCGTCGGCGCCGGGCCTCGTCGACCAGCCAGGGCGGGAAGTCAGCCAGCCGGGGGAGGACGACGTCGGCGCCGGCGGAGAGCAGATCAGCGGCCGAGCAGGGCCCGGTGGCGACCCCGACGGCGAGAGCGTCGCCGTCGGGGGCGCCGACCATGTCGCCGACGTGGTCACCGACGAAGATGTCCACGCGGTGGGCGCGCAGTGCCTCGCCCTTCGCCTGCGCGAACCGGGCTCCCTCCACCACGTCGGCGGTGATGCCGATCCGGTCCAGACTCGCCCGGGCCAGTGCCGTGCTCTTCGCGGTGACGACCACCACCCGGCCGGCGAGCCGCCGCACCGCCTCCACCGCGGCTACCGCGGCCGGCATCGGCAGCGACGCCGGCACCGCGTGGACCGTATAGAGCTCGCGGTAGCGGGCCGCCACGGCCGTGACATCGGCCGGCGGGAACCAGTGGGTGAGCTCCGTCTCCAGCGGCGGGCCAAGCCGGGCGACGACCGTCTCGACGTCCACCGCCACCCCGGTCCCAGCGGACAGGACGGCGAAGGTCGCCCGGATCCCGGGCCGGGCATCCAACAGGGTCAGATCGAGATCGAACCCGACGACCGGGACGGGCGCCCGCCAGAACGACACCGGCCAAGCTTAAGGGCCGTGTTCCCCGGGAAGCCCGCATTATCCGAGATCGCCTACCAGATCTGTACGATCTGTACGCCCCGGACGGGCGAGATCCGGCTCATACGCCGCTCGACCGGTAGTGTCCGCGGGTGTGACCAGGGTTGTGGTGGATGTGATGCTCAAGCCGGAGATTCTCGACCCGCAGGGGCAGGCGGTGCTCGCTGCGCTGCCGCGCCTCGGCGTGAGTGGCGTCGTTGGGGTCCGCCAGGGCAAGCGTTTCGAGCTGGAGCTGGAGGAGGGCACGGACCTCGACGGCGCGGTCCTGGCCCGGGTCGAGCACCTGGCCTCAACCCTGCTGGCCAATCCGGTGATCGAGGACTACGCGGTGCGCATCGAGGACGCCTCCCCGCCGTCGGTGGGCAGCCCCGCCGGCTGAGCCTCTCCGCTGCCGGAGAGGGGACGCCCGCGCCCCACCCAACGGCGCAGCACACGCCGCCAAGGACTCGTGGGGAGTTCGGGGGGGCTCGGCCCCCGGCACTCCGCAACAACGCCGACGGCCCCAACCACCCACCCAGCCAAGGCGGCGCCGAAGGCGCAACGAGGGGGTTTGGGGGGCTCGGCCCCCCGGTCAGCATGACGAAAGTCCCCAACGGCGCAGCACGCGCCGCCAGGGACTTGCGTGGGCGAGGGGGGAGTTGAACCCCCACGTCCGCTAGGACACACGGACCTGAACCGTGCGCGTCTGCCATTCCGCCACTCGCCCGAGTGGGACTATCTCTCGACCAGACGACACGCTACCACGCCGGAGATGTCCTTCACGGAGGGGGGTCGGGCCCGTCGCGAACATGTCAAGCTGCCGAGCCGTGGGACGTCCGCGCTCGGGGGCATACGATCTCACAGACCGGGAGAAGGGAGGTCGAGCATGGGCGTGCTACAACGCTTCGAACGGCGCCTGGGCGGCCTCGTCGAGGGTGCGTTCGCGAAGGTGTTCAAGGGCGGAGTCGAGCCCGTCGAGATCGCCAGCGCGTTGGCCCGGGAAACCGACGATCGGCGGGCGGTCAGTTCGAACCGGGTGCTGGTGCCCAACGAGTTCGCCGTCGAGCTCGCCGGCGGCGACTTCGCCCGGCTCTCCCCCTACGACCGGGCACTGTGCGACGAGCTCGCCGAGATGGTCCGCGAGCATGCGGCCGAGCATCGCTACACCTTCGTCGGCCCGGTGTCCGTGCGGATGTCCGAGGCCACCGATCTCGATGTCGGCGTCTTCCGGATCCGCAGCAGCGTGGCCGCCGCGGACCCGGGAGCGGTGACTGGACGGCGCGCACGCCCTCCCCGACCGGGCGCTCCCGGCACCCCGCACCTCGTCATCACCACGAAGGCCCCGGGAGGGCCCGCGGGCGGAGGGGAACGGGAGTATCCCTTGGACGCCGAGACGACCGTGATCGGCCGCAGCGTCGAGTGCGACATCCGCCTGAACGACACCGGTGTATCTCGTCGCCACGGCGAGATACACCGGCTTCCCGACGGGCAGTTCCTCTACGTCGACGCCGGGTCCACCAACGGCAGCCTGGTCAACGGTCGCGCGGCGACGCAGGTCAAGCTGGTCAACGGGGACAAGATCGAACTCGGTGCCGCGACGATCATCTTTCGTCGCGAGGACGGACGGGGGAATGGCCCGGCGCGCGCGGGCGCCCGTGGGACACCTCCGCCGGCCCAGGCCGGGGGCCGGGAGACCATCCCGCCGGACCGCCGTCCCACGCCCGCCCCGGACGACCCGTACCGGCGCGGCTCGTCGCCCCGCGCCGGCCGCGTCGACCCGTACGCCGATCGTGATCGGCGCGGTGTGCCGGGGTACCGGGACGATCCATACCAGAACCGGATGGACCCGTACCGAGACCGGACACCGGAACGGGATCACGGCTACGACCAGCCGCGCGACCGCGGCGGTCGTGACCCCTATCACCGTGATCCCCGTGACGGGCGTGGGGGACGCGACGACGCTCCTCGGCGATCCGACCCTGCACGGCGCGCCGACCCCTACCGCGAGCCGAGCAATCCCGGCCGCCGGCCCGGCTCCGGTTCGCCGTCCGATGGGCTCGAATCCCTCGACGACGTGTACGACGCCGACACGGACCTCCCCGGCCGCGCCGCCGCGGAGCCTCCCGGCGGGGATGGTCGACGTGACCGACCCAGATCGGATCGAGGCTGGTAGCGCCCGATGGACCCCACCGAGCCCAGCGAACTCGTACTGCTGGTTGTCAAGATCGGATTCCTTGCCCTCCTCTGGGGATTCGTTCTGGTCGCCGTGCGCGCCGTCCGGCTGGATATGTTCGGCCCCACCAAGCGTCAGCAGCGGCGCGAGCCGCCCCCCATGGTCCGGCCGACGCCGCCGCGCACCCCGCCCCAACCTCCACGCAAGCCACAGACACCTAGCAAACTCGTGGTGACCAAAGGTCCCTTGACCGGCACAACGATCCCGCTAGGAACGGCACCTGTCACCATCGGACGGGCACAGGACTCGACCCTGGTCCTCGAGGATGACTTCGCATCCGGGCGGCATGCGAGACTCGTGCCCCACGACGGGCAGTGGTTCGTGGAGGACCTGGGCTCGACCAATGGCACATTCCTCAACCGTACGAAGGTGACCAGTCCCATGCCGGTACCTCTCGGCGCGCCGGTCAGGATCGGGAAGACGGTCCTGGAGCTCCACCGGTGAGCCTCAGGCTTCACTTCGCCGTCCGCTCGGATGTCGGGCACGTGCGGGAAGGAAACGAAGATTCGGCCTATGCCGGGCTCCGCCTGCTGGCGGTAGCCGACGGCATGGGTGGTCATGCTGCGGGGGAGGTCGCCAGCTCGACGGTGATCTCCCGCCTGGCGGGTCTCGACGACGCGATCGACAGCGACGATCTCGTGACGGAGCTGAACGAGGCCGTCCGGGACGCCAATCGGCAGCTGCGCGAGATGTCGCTGGAGAACAGCGCGCTGGACGGCATGGGCACCACGGTGACCGCCGTGCTCTCCTCCGGTGACATGCTCGGGGTGCTGCACGTCGGCGATTCCCGGGCCTACCTGCTGCGCGACGGCGTCCTCAGCCAGGTCACCCACGATCACACCCTGGTGCAGGATCTCGTGGACCAGGGTCGGATCACCCTCGAGCAGGCGAACACCCACCCGCAGCGCTCGCTGCTGATGCGGGCGCTCGACGGTCGGGAGGTCGAGCCCGACCTCTCCGTGCGCCAGGCGATCGCGGGAGACCGCTACTTGCTGTGCACCGACGGTCTGTCGGGGGTGGTAAGCGAGGAGACGATCCTCGAGACGCTGCTGCTGCCCACCCCACAGGAGGCGGTTGACCAGCTGGTCGACCTGGCCCTCAAGGGCGGTGGCCCGGACAACATCACCGTCGTGGTCGCCGACATCGAGGAGGACCACGGCGAGGCGGAGCCTTATCCTCTCGTGGCCGGCGCGGCGGCTGAGAAGCGGGCGGTCCCCGGGGCGTCGCCGGCCCGCAGCGGGCCGAATCCCCAGTACCCCGACCACGAGTCCGCGGCGGCGAAGGCCGCCCGTATCGGTCGGCCGGGCTTCCACCGGCGGGACCGCCAGGCACAGGCCAGCGATCGCGGCGACGACGACGATGGCGACGACTCCGACCCGGAAGGATCCGGAGGACGACGCTCCGGCCGGCGGGTCCTGTTCGTCTCCACCGTGGTGTTCTTGCTCATCGTGGCCGGTGCTGCGGCCGGGTGGACCTACGTGCGCGGGCAGTATTATGTCGGCGTCGACGATGAACACGTCGCCCTCTTCCAGGGCGTGAAGGGCATTCCGCTGTCCTCGGTGGTGCTCTCCCCGCGCCAGCTACTGTCGGAGGGTGCGG
>NZ_CDWRCM010000136.1:0-3370 GCF_977927585.1 Frankia sp. CcWB2
GGAGTCCGTCTCGTGGGCTCGGAGATGTGTATAAGAGACAGCATACATGGCCCGTCATGGCCGTATCCGTTCCGCCCGCTCACGCTGAGGACCAAGGCGCCCGGGGCCGGGTCTGAGGACCCCGCTCCCCGGCCTCGGGCGTCATCCATCCGTGCCAGGAGGGGAGGAAATCGGTGGACAGGGACACCGAAAGGCAAGACTCCGGGCTGGGGCCGCCGGGCGGCGCGGCGCTGCGGCTCATTGCTGAAGGGCTCGGGGCGGCGTTGGGACGGTTGGAAGCCGCCGGGGTCGTGCTCGCTTGCGACGCGGGCGACCTGCCCACCACCGCTGTGCAGCAGGCGGCCTTGGAGGAGCGAACCGAGGCCGTCACCGCGGAACTGCGCCGGTTGCCCGCCGTCCGGCAGGCCATCGAAGTGGAGATCGAGGTGTTGGGCGCCCGGGTGCTCACCGTTTCGCCGGCCACCCCCTCCCCGGGGCCGGCATGAACCTTCCGGCCAGCACCGCGCCCCAGCCAGCCGCCAACCTGCGTGCGAGCGTCCACCAGTTCGCCGCCGCCACCACGGCCCCGGCCTTGGCGCGGCAGGCGGCGGCCGGGCTGCTGGAGGGCTGGGGACTTACAGATCTTCTCGACACCACGGCCCTGTTGATTTCAGAACTCATTACCAATGCCGTCCGGGCCACGGAAAGTTCGGGTGGTAACTTAAGGTCTATTGTATCCATGCGCATCAGCTGGGCCGCGCGAAGCCTCATCATCGAAATCTGGGATCGTAACCCGAAGCCGCCTGAACTTCAGGTTCAATATCTTGATCGTGAGAGCGGTCGGGGTCTCCACATTGTCGAAGCCCTGAGCCTTGCGGCAGCCTATTACCCGTCGCCCACCGGAGTTGGCAAAGTTACCTGGTGCCAGATTGAGGCACCGGTGCCGTCCGAAGCTGAGGAGTCGGGCCCACTTCTCCCACACCGCCGGCCCACGGTTGCACGTGCCGATCCTGGGTTGGTTTTCGATGACATGGCCGTACTGAAACGGGTGCTCGATGGCCTGCGCGCCATGGACGGCCGCCTACCCCGGAGCGACGCCATGAGATAATAGCGTCATATCCTCGCCCAATACAGCCGTACTTCCGGAGTTTCCTCATGCCGTTTTCCGCAGACCGCTGGATGACCGAATACCCCGCCTGGCTTCCCACCGATACCGGGGTACGCCGCGTATTTGCGTTGCCGGGCGGCCCGGTCTTGGCGGAGGTTCACGGCGGCAACCTCACGCTCACGGCGCTGGGCGGCGACGAAGCGGAGCCGCTGGCGGATGTCTTCGGGATGCCGGACGGCGCTGCCAGTGAAGTGCCGGAGCTGGCCAAGGAGCTGGCTGGCCTGGGCAACGTGGGCCGCTTCCGCAACCCCTCGCTGTGGGAGGCGCTGGCGACCGCGATCCTGCGCCAGGTCATCCGGGCGGGCCAGTCCAAGAAGCTCTACCGACAGCTGTGCGCAGCCCACGGGCAGCAGGTGGCCCTGCCGGACGGCGACACCTACGGCCTGTTTCCGAGTCCGGAAAAAGTCCTGGAGCTGGACGACGAACAATACGGAGAGCTTGGGCTCGCTTTCAAGCGGGCAGCGATCCGGGCCGCCGCCACGGCCTACCTGGCCCACGGCGAAAACTGGAAGCGTCTGTCCCTACCGGCCCTCATCGACGAATTGCAGAGCGTCCAGCGGATCGGCCCTTGGACGGCCGGCGCGGCCGTTGCCGACTACACCAATACCTGGGACCTGTACCCCTACGCCGATCTAGCCGTACGCACGTGGGCGGGGCGGGCTGTCCCGGCGCACCACTGGTTCCATAACGAGCGTGCCTTCGGCGCTCAGTGGCGGCATCTGGCGGGGGAACACCTATCGACCTTGACCCTCCTGACCCTTGCTTGGGGATCGCAACATGGAGACATTGGATGACGGCCCCGTCCTGGGCGCCGACCTGAACCGCCCGCTCGACGCCGTTTTTATCAACGCCCCCTTGCGTGACTACGGCCTGCGCCCACGGGTGAACGACTTCACCTTGCCGGTACTGGGCATGGCCTACATCGCTACCTACGCGAGCAGCCAGGGCTTCAACGTCGGCGTACTTGACGCCGAAGCCTTGGGACTCGGCATCAAAGAGACCTATCAGCTGGTGAACAGCCTCGGCCCGCGCTGGGCCGGCTTCAACCTCTTGGCCCCCACCTACGAGGTGAGCGCCGAAATCGCCGCCGGTCTGGACCGGGACATCATGGTCATGGTCGGCGGGCACCAGGCCAAGGCCATGCCCAAAGCCATCATCGCCGACCCCCGCTTCGGGGCGCTCGAAGCCCTGGTGCTTGGCGAGGGCGAAACCCGCGTGGCAGAACTCTTGCAGGACAAGCGATCCCGCGTCGACCTACCCGGCGTGATGTGGCTCGACCCCATCCTTCACCAGCCCGTCACTGGCGGCCAGCCGGGCGCGGGCCACCACCTGGCCCCAGATGTGGACCGCCTGCCCTTCGTCGACCGCCGGTTTCTGGTGGGCGACCCGTACCAGGCGCCAGACGGCCGCGTCGAGGCCAACATGGTCGGTGCCCGCGGCTGCCCGTACGACTGCTCATTTTGTGGCGCCGCCGTCAGCGCCAACCCGGACATCACCATCCGCACCCGCACCCCTGCCGGCATTATCGCCGAGATGGAGGTGCTGCACGCCACAGGCGGCGTAACCGCCTTCCGCTTCGTCGATGATCTTTTTCTCGGTTACGAGCGGTTCATCCGGCAGTGCATGGAGGCCTTCACCGCCGCCCGCCTCGGGGAGCGATTCGTCTGGGATGCCACCGGCCGTATCAACATCCTGCATCGGGCCGATGACGCCCTGTTGGATGTACTGGCCGCCAACGGCCTGCGGGAAGTTGCTCTGGGTGTCGAGTCCGGCAGTGAGCGGCTGCTTGGGTACATGGGCAAACGGATCAACCCCGATATGACCCGCTCCGTGGTCCGTCGCCTCACCGAGCGCGGCATCTCGGTGAAGGGCTACTTCATCCTGGGCTTCCCCACAGAGACGCGCGAGGAGTTGGCGGCCACCGTCCGCCACGTCAGGGAGCTGTGGGAGGTGGCGGACGGCCAGCCAGGGAACTTCCGGGCCTCCGTCTTCGAGTTCCGCCCGTATCCCGGCACGCCGGAGTGGGACCGCATCGTGGCCACCGGCCGCTACCAGCCCGCGCAGCTTCTGGCCTACACCGCCGTTGACCTAACCGTTGGCGGCCTTGACGAAGCCATGCGCGGGCGCGACGAGTTCAACTTCTCGGTCACCATCCGGTTCGGGGAAGCCACCGTAGATGAGGTGCGGGCCGCCCTGGTGGAGCTGTCCCGCGAGCAGCACGCC
>NZ_CDWRCM010000136.1:3459-5018 GCF_977927585.1 Frankia sp. CcWB2
AGCGTCCGCCGATGACTACCGGCTTTTTCCTCGCCATCGACGGCCCCAGCGGCATCGGCAAGAGCACGGTCACGGCCGCCCTGGCCCGGCAACTCGCCGGCGCCGGGCTGCCGGTGCTGGCGACCAAGGAGCCCACCGCCAGCCCCCTGGGCAGCCTGACCCGCTTCGGTACTGACGACTACCAGGGGATCACCCTCGCCTGCCTGGTGGCGGCCGACCGCTACCAGCACCTTGAAATGGAGATCCGCCCGGCACTGGCAGCTGGCACTGTCGTGGTGTGCGACCGATATGCGGCGTCTTCCCTGGTGCTTCAAGGCCTCGACGGCGTGCCCGCCGACTTCCTATGGACGTTGGCGGCCGCGGCCGACCGGCCCGATCTGACGGTCATCCTCGCGGGCGGCCCCGTCCGCTCCCGCGAGCGGGCGGCCCCGCGCGGCCTCTACAGCCGCTTCCACCGCGGCGGCCCGGAGGCCGGTGCAGCCGAAGCAGATGCCTACCGGACTGTTGCCGCCGAGCTGGAAGCTGCCGGCTACGCCGTGCTGTGCCACGACATCGGGGCTCAGACGGGGGAGGAAGTGGCCGCCGTACTGGCGGCGTCTGTGCTCTCCCGGCTGGAGGGCACCCGTACCGCTTCTTGAGCGGCCCATACCAAGGAGTCGTACGTCTCCACCGTGCGTACGGCTTCCACCCCCAGCGACGCCACGAAGGCCGCCAACTCCTCCTGCACGGCGGCGGCCGGCGCGTCGTCGGGCACCATGCGTTCCAGCTCCAGGAACGTCCCGACCCCTTCCAGCTCATCCAGGCACAACGAAACCTCGCCATGCCGGCCGGTCCGCCGGAACTTGGCAACCCGGACCGTCGCCCAGTAGCCCATGCGAAGGATCGCCTCGTGCATCTGCTGGCGGTCTGCCACTTCCGTCTCGTACTCCAAGCAGTCCTGGGCGTTGGCGCCCGGCTGCTTGAGGGCGAACCAGTGGCGGCCGTTCACCGTGCGCAGCCGCAGGAATGACACGCCAAGCTTGCTGTCTCCGAAGGACCAGCCGAGCGGGGCGAAGGCCTGGTCGTCCTGGTACACCGCCTCGCCGAGGTTGATACCCCGCCCACTGAGCGCGCCAAGCACTGCCTCCAGGTCCGACACGGAATACTTGACTTCAACCTCGCGCACAACGTCTCCCTATAGGTCATGAGGTAGCAGGAAAAATTGTAACGGAACCCCGATGCTGCCTATGAGGGAGCCCGAGGGGAACGGTCAATGCTGGACCAGCTTGATAACCGTCCCCAGCTGGTTGTGTGTGGAATAACTTGGCGCGCGGGGTAGCTGTCTTGCGGCAACCTAAGCGCTCACAATATAATTGGCTTAGTGAACAACTAGAGTTTCGCAGTTTTCTTGATTGCCCTGCGATGGGCATTAAGGAGTCGAAATGAAATAACTTGCGCGTTTCGAACCCTCCACAGGCCTGTGACCTGCGATGATGCTCTCGATCACATATTTGTTACTTCATTACGTCCCCTAAAGCACGTTGATTTAATCCATTGACCGGATGGTGGTGTCCGGGTGT
>NZ_CDWRCM010000136.1:5259-8554 GCF_977927585.1 Frankia sp. CcWB2
TGCGGCGTGCCGGTAAGGGAAGCAGGCTGCCCGACGGGCTGGTGGCGGGAGCATCGGCGCTTCCTAAACCAGCTCGAAAAAGTGGACGCCGATGCTCCCAGATCTCACTGTACCGTCTTCCCTGGCCGTTCTTCTGGCCGTGTTTCACCGCGCCGACGTTCCAGGTGTTCCGTGCGCTGGCCTGCGGGATGCTCGCCGCGACCGGCCGGCGGACGGTGTGCGGGATGCTCGTGGGCGCGGGGCTGTCGCGGGTGTGGCCGCACGACCGGGCGCACCGGTTCTTCATAGTGATCGCCGGGCTGAGCACGTGAAGCCCCTGGGCGACGAAGCCCGGATCAGCGCGACGATTGAGCCAGGCCCCGGACCGACGCGGCTTGAGGTCGGGTGGCCCAAGGATGCGAATCCCCTGGGCCACCCGATCTCAGAGTCGGCGGGTGAAGTGGAAGGCCGCGATCGTGAAGCCGGTCCGCAGGTAGAGCCGGTGCGCCTCGTAGCGGTGGGTGCCGGCGTCGAGATGGATATGTTCGCAGCCGAGCCGGCGCGCCTCCCGTTCACTCCAGGCGAGCAGCCGGGTGGCGTGCCCCCGCCCCCGCGCCGCCAGGATCGTGGACAGGTCGTCGATGACCAGATGCCGCCCGTAGGCGAGCGAGGTCACCTGCCGGAATCCGACCGCCGCGACCACCCGTCCCAGCTCCCCGTCCCACGACGCGACCAGGCGGTATCCCTCGGGGCGCTGGACCTCGTTGACGAGCTTGACGAACCCGGTGGAGGTCAGATGCGGCCGAAGCTGCCGCATGGGGTCGAACGCCAGCCAGGTACGATCCGCCTCCAGCTCCTCGATCTTCACATACCGTATTCTTGCAGCTTCACCAGGTGAGCCGATGTCCCCGGACGGGTGGAGCGCTCAGAACCAGCCGCGGCGGCGGCCCAGGTGCTCCAGCTGCTGGTGGAGCAGCCCGGCGAGCTGGTGCCGGTCGGTGTCGTGGTGGCCGAGCCGGAACCGGCTGAGCTCGTCGCCGCCGGAGGACAGCAGCCCGCCGCGGCGGTCGGCCTCCAGGACGACGTCCACCCCGGAGCCGTCGACGAGGAAGGTGACTTCCAGTTCGGAGATGCGCCGGGCGTACTCGCCCGACGGCTTCAGCTCGATCTCCTGGTAGAAGGGCAGGTCGGAGCCGTGTAGGCGGCCCTTCTCGACGTCGGCGGACCTGAAGTGGAGCCGAGGTCACCGAGGGAGGTGAGCACCGCCTCCTGGACGGGCAGCGGGTGCACGTTCACCGCGTCGAGGTCACCCGGGTCCACCGCCCCGGGGATGGCCAGCTTGGTCCGCACCCCGATCTTCATCCCGTGCAGGTGCCACCCGCCGATGTCGGTGATCGGGGTCTGCCACGGCACGGGCAGCTCGAAGCGGCCGCTGATCTGCTGCTCCGGGTGGATAGTGAAGTCGCCGCCGATCTGCTGGGTACCGAAGGTGATCTGCTCGTGCCAGGTCGAGTCGTCGGTCTCGACCTCGACGGTCGCCTCGAGCGTGACGAGGACCTTCTCGATCTTCTGCTCGACCTTGCCGCCGGTAACGGTGGTCAGACCGGTCACGACCTGGCCCGGCAGGGTCTCCGGACGGTCCAGCACGGTCTCGACCTCGGCCCCGCCCACGCCGAGCCGCGACATGAACCGCTTCATCCCCATGGGTGCCCGTCCTCTTCCATTCCCATTCTCGTGTGTGCGTAGGACACGTTCTCACATCCGCAGGACGACCGGACCGCCGGAACCGCTCCCGGGTCGGCAGGGTGACAGCGGGCGGGGCGCGTCAACGGGCCGGTGGCGCGGATGGGGTACGGCGTCCGGCTTCGGGGCGAACCGGTACCATTCCGCTTCGTGACCTGCATCGTCGGGGTACAGCAGGACGGCCGGGTCTTGATCGGTGGGGACAGCGCCGGTGTCGCCGGCTGGTCTATCACTGTCCGTGCGGATACCAAGGTATTTCGTAACAGTGAGTTCATTATGGGGTTCACTGATTCGTTCCGGATGGGCCAGCTGCTCCGCTACAGCCTCGTGCCCCCGGTCCCGCAGGACTGGGATCTCGATCGGTTCATGGCGACGGACTTCATCGCGGTGGTCCGGGACTGCCTGCGCGACGGCGGCTTCGCCCGCAACGACTCCGGCAATGAGAGCGGCGGGCTGTTCCTGGTCGGCGTCCGCGGACACCTCTACCGCATCGACTCGGACTACCAGATCGGCCGCAGCGTGGACGACTACTACGCGGTCGGCAGCGGCGACGAGTACGCCTGCGGCTCGCTGTACAGCACCCGGGGCCTCGACCCGAAACAGCGGGTCCGGATGGCGCTGGAGGCCGCGGCCCACCACTCGACCGGGGTGTGCCCGCCGTTCCACATCATCTCCTCCGACGACGTGACCACCTACGACGCCCCGGACTGACCGGACGCCTCGGACTGGCCGGACAGCGGTCAGCGGTGGAGCCGTTCCGCGGCCAGTGCGGCGAAGGCCGACGTGCCGGCGAGCGGTTCGAAGCGTTGCGCGGCGGCGGTCAACGTGCCGTACTCGTCCTCAGTGAGCGTGATGTCGGCCGCGGCGGCGTTGCTCTCCACCTGGGCGACGCTGGACGCCCCCGGGATCGCGACGACCGACGGATGATGGATCGCCCAGGCCAGCGCGATCTGGGCGGGGGTGGCGTCGTGCGTGGCGGCGACCTCGCGTAGGACGTCGAGCAGCGGGGTGGCGCGGGCCAGGTTCTCGGTGAGGAACAGCGGGTTTATCGCGCGGATCCGCCCGGTCGGGCGGTTCGTGACGTCGTAGCGGCCCGAGAGCAGCCCCTGGCTCAGCGGGCTCCAGGCGATCACGACCCGGGACTCCCGGGCGGCGAACGCCAGCAGCTCCTCGCCCCGCCTGCGCCGAACCAGGCTGTACTCGACCTGGTTGGACAGGATGGGCGCGCCGAGCGCCGCCTCGGCGTCCTGCCAGCGGGTCAGCGAGTAGTTGCTGACCCCGACGTCCCCGACGAGGCCGATGGTGCGCAGCGCCGCCATCCCGCGCATCGTCTGGCCGTCCCTGATCACCGGATTGGGCTGGTGGACCTGGTACAGGTCGATGCGGTGCACCCCGAGCCGGTTCGCGCTCGCGACCGCCCGCTGCTCGACGATCGGAGCCAGCGGGAGCACGGGGAACAGCTTCGTCGCCACATACGCCCGGTCCAGCGCGTCCGGGATCCCGGCCAGCGCCGAGCCGAGGATACGTTCGCTGCGCCCCATCCCGTAGATCTCGGCGGAGTCGAACAGTGTCA
>NZ_CDWRCM010000136.1:8998-12629 GCF_977927585.1 Frankia sp. CcWB2
CCCGAGTTCGAGGGCCCGGCGCACGATGCGCCCGGCCTCGGTGTCGGCGTAGCTCGCCCCGTACCCCCACTCCCTGGACCCGAACTGCCAGGTTCCGAGGCCGATCTTGGATATCTTCTTACTGCTGGCTGTCGTGATGCCCTCGACGTAGCGCATCTGTCCAGTGAACGCCCGACCGTGCCGGGGCGCGAGAGGAGCGTCACCGGTAGCCGCTCCGATGCCGGTGTCGTCGGGGGATCGTCTTGCCCGGGGATCGTCTTGTCCGCGAATCGTCTTGTCTGGGGATCGACAGCGTTCCCGGCGCCGACGTGTTCGGCTGTACCCTCCGGCAGCTGCTAGTTTGCCGGCAGTCCGGTTCGTGCGGATGCGGGCGGGTGCCGGCTGGCCGGTTGGGCACGGTAATGCCGGTAGGTAATGGTTGTGCCGGTCCGTCACGGAACGCCAGGTGGAGGGAGCGTGTTGGTCACCCAGTTCAGTCGAGGGCAGAAGGCGCAGCTGTCGACGATCACCCCGGGCACCGACCTGTACGTCGGGATCCAGATCAATGCGCCGGGGGAGTGGGACATCTCCTGCTTCGGCCTGGACGGCGCCGATCGCCTCACCGACGACCGCTACTTCGTCTTCTTCAATCAGCCGGCGTCGCCGGAGAAGTCCATCCAGCTCCTCGGGCCGCAGGCCGGCGACAGTCAGGCGTTCCGGGTCACCCTTGACCAGATGCCCGCCTCGATCGGCCGGCTGTCGTTCTGCGCCGCCCTCGACGGTGCCGGTAGCGCCTCGGCGATCTCGTCGGGGTACCTGCGGATCGTCGTCGCGGGAACCGAGGTGCTGCGCTACTCCTTCACCGGCGCCGACTTCACCAGCGAGCGCGCCGTGATGATCGCCGACATCTACCGCAAGGGCGTGTGGCGGATCGCCGCCGTGGGCCAGGGGTTCCAGGGGGGACTGGCCGAGCTCATCCGCTCTTACGGCGGTGAGGTCGCCGACGAGGCGCCGCCGCCGGCCCCCGCCCCCGGGTTCGGCGCCCCGCCCGCTGCACCGCCGCCGCCCATGGGCTTCGCGGGTGGGATGCCCGCCACCGGCATGCCGGGTGGGATGCCGCCGACCGGCGCATTTGGCGGACCCGAGATCCTGCCGTCGCAGGCCCGACCTACCCCGCCCGGGGCGATGAACAGCCTGGATCCCTACCGGGAGGTGCCGACCGCCGGTCGGTGGACCCAGCAGAACGGCAAGCTGGTCAAGGTCACCCTCGGTCCGGATGCGTTGGCGCTGCGCGGGTCGATGGTCGCCTACCAGGGCAGCGTCGAGTTCGACTACAAGAGCGGCGGGCTGCGCGGTCTCATCGAGGGCAAGCTGACCGGCCAGAGCCTCAAGCTGATGACCTGCAAGGGCTCGGGTGAGGTCTTCCTCGCCCAGGACGCCGCGGACCTGCATATCGTCGAGCTCGGCAGCTCCTCCCTCTGCATCAACGCGAAGAACCTGCTGGCAATGGACGCCACCGTGCGCACCGAGGTGCGTCGGATCGAGAGCCCCGGCATCCCCGGCGGGGGGTTCTTCCACTTCGAGGTCTCCGGGCCGGGTTCGGTGGTCGTCATGACCAAGGGGTCCCCGATGACTCTCAACGTGCAGGGCCCGACCTTCGCGGACATGAACGCCCTCGTCGCCTGGACCACCGGCATGCGGGTCAGTGTGTCGACTCAGGTCCGGATCTCCCGGCAGATCTACGCTGGCAGTAGCGGCGAGGCACTGGCCCTGCAGTTCATGGGGTTCGCGGGGCACTTCATCGTCGTCCAGCCGTACGAGGTCTGAGGCGTGTCGACCATCCGGGGAGTGTGCCCGGCGGGAGGACCGCCGGGGGAGAGGAGCGGGCCGTGCAGGGCAGCCTGATCCAGCATTACGGACCAACTCCGATCATGGAGCGGATGAGCAGGCACGGCTCGAAGATCGCCAAGGTGGTCATGAACCCGGGTCAGGATCTCTTTGCCCGGGTCGGGTCGATGATTGCCTACGAGGGGCTGATCGACTTCAACCCGCAGCCGCCGCAGCTCGGCCGGATCGCCTCCTCCTGGGCGACGGGTGAGGGCGTTCCGCTCATGACGGCGACCGGCCAGGGGCTGCTGTACCTCGCGGACTATGGCAAGGAGGTCATCGTCGCGCAGCTTGCCGGCGAGGGACTCTCGGTCAACGGCAAGAACATCCTGGCCTTCGACGCCGGGCTGCAGTGGAGCATCGAGCGGGTCCGCGGCATCACCATGCTGTCCGGGATGGGGATGTTCAACGTGGTGCTGCGTGGGCACGGTTGGGTGGCGCTGACCGCCAAGGGCAGTCCGATCGTGCTCGACACCCGGGAAGCGTCGACCTACGTCGACACCGACGCCCTCGTCGCCTACACCGATGGGCTGCGCGTCGAGCCCCGGCGCACCGCCCGGCTTGGCGGGCTCATCGGGCGCGGATCCGGGGAGGCGTTCCAGCTCGGCTTTTCCGGCCAGGGGTTCGTCGTCGTGCAACCGAGCGAGGACGAGCGGCCGACCTTCTCGGTGCGGGGCTGAGGCCGCGATGGCACGGTGGGGGCGGGCGGCCGGGTACCGGCGCCGGACGGCGGAGCGCACCGCGGAGAGGACGGGGACGGTGACATGACGCAGGGCGGGATGTACGGCGGCCACCCGAGTGGTCCGCAGGGCAACTATCCCGGCGGTGGTCCGGGCTATCCGCCGGGCCAGGGGACACCCCCCGGTGGCTCCGGTGGTCCCGGTGGGCCGGCCGGCGGCCTCCGCAGCAGTCTCCTGGACAATCCCGAGCGTCCCTCGGACGAGCCGTTCTCCCTACAGAACGGCAAGATGCTCAAGGCGACGCTTGGCGCCCGCGGGATGCGGGAGTTCTACGCCCGCAAAGGCGCGATGGTCGCCTACCAGGGTGCCGCGAACTTCGACGCGCACTGGGAGGGCTGGGGCTCGCGTTTCCGCAGCTTCTTCAGCGGCGGCGAGGGCCTGAACCTCATGCAGGTCTCCGGATCGGGTTCGGTCTTCCTCGCCAACCAGGCGCAGGACATCCACATCCTCGACCTGGTCGGTGACGGGCTCACCGTCGACGGCAAGAACGTGCTCGCCTTCAACGTCGACCTGACCTGGGACCTGGTGCGGGTGGACAGCCAGGTCGGCATCGCCGGTGTCGGGAGTTACCAGGTCGAGCTGCGCGGCAACGGCCGGGTCGCCGTCTGCACGTCCGGGGCGCCGCTGGTCATGCACGTAACGCATCAGAACTACTACTTCGCGGACGCCGACGCGGTCGTCGGCTGGTCGTCGAGCCTGCAGGTCTCGATGCAGGCGGCGGTGACGTCCTCGGCCGTGTGGCGACCCCGGGGGAACATCGGGGAGAGCTGGCAGATGCAGTTCACCGGCGAGGGCTTCGTCATCGTGCAGCCCTGCGAGCTACTTCCGCCGTACAACGCGATCGCGGGTGCCGGTCCCGCCGGACAGTTCGGCCTCGGTCAGGGCGGGTTCCAGGGCAACCAGCTCGGCGGTCACGGTGGTCACGGTGGTCACGGCCCAAGCGGCGGTGGCGGCCTAGGCGGTCTGTTCGGTAACCGCTGAGGCGACACCGCCTGCGACGGACGGGCGGCGCGCGGGCTCATCTC
>NZ_CDWRCM010000137.1:0-3051 GCF_977927585.1 Frankia sp. CcWB2
GGCTGGGGTTTCACGCCCACCCCGGTTAACTTCGAAGACCCGGCATAACCAGGGATTCTGGCCGGCAGGAATACTCCTCGCCGCGTTCGAGCGGGCCACCGGGGACGCCTGAGAACGGGAACCGTCCACGCGGAAGGTCCGCGTGGACGGCCGGTGGTCGGCGGGTTGTCAGCTCAGGGTCTTGTGGTAGACCTGCTGAAACGGTACAATGCCACCCGTGTACTCTGGCACCAGATTGTCGGCCGAGGACTGGAACACGACCTGGGAGCCGTCAGTGCTGATCGTGGGAAACTGCGCCGAATAGTTGATGCTGGCACCGTCACTGTTGGTGGAGACGAGGGCCAGCGAACCGGTGTCCAGGCGCTTGACGAAGATGTCGCTGATGGCACCGGGCACCCCGGGCGATACATCTGTTGCATAGAACGCGCTGAAGACCACGGTGGTGCCGTCCTGGGAGATCCACGGCGCCGTCGCCGTTCGGTCGAACTGCCTGCCGTCCTGATCGGTCAACACGCGGGTCAGCTTGCCGGTCACGAGGTCCTTGAGAAAGATGTCGGTGAGCCCGTTGGTGTCGTCCGGCACGAGGTTCGTGGCCGGGGAGGAGAACGCCACTTTCGTCCCGTCGCCGGAGATCCGCGCCAGCGATGCGAAGTTGTCGTCACCCCACACACCGTCGGCTGTGACGGTGGCCGGCACGGTCTGCCCCGTGGTCAGGTCACGCACGAAGATGTCGCCGCTGCCGTTGACGTCACCAGCGACGAGGTCCGATGCGTAGGACAGGAATGACAGCCGGGTGCCGTCCGCGGACAGGCTGCTGACCACGCTCGAGCCGT
The DNA here is from genome assembly GCF_977927585.1 of Frankia sp. CcWB2. NCBI lineage: Bacteria > Bacillati > Actinomycetota > Actinomycetes > Frankiales > Frankiaceae > Frankia > Frankia sp. CcWB2. Next base: position 834 of record NZ_CDWRCM010000137.1, read on the forward strand.
TCCCGTCGGTGCCGGTTCCCGTCACCGACGCGAGCGTCGTCGTCCCCGTCGCCACGTTGTACACGAAGATCTGGTATGGCGCGCTGCTCGTCCGTGCGCTGAACGACACGGTCGAACCGTCCGCCGACACACTGGGCTGGAGGGCGCCGACGTGGCTGGAGAGCAGACCGGTCGGCGCGGAGACCAGGGTGACGTCCCCCGTGCGGTTGTCGCGGACGAACACGTCCTGCACACCGGTCTGGCCCGGCTGGCCTGGCACCAGTTCGCTGGAAAATGAGGTGAAGGCCGCGATCGACCCGTCGGCCGAAAGCGCCACCCCGCCGCTCGATGAACCCTCGACCTGCGTGAACGTCGTGGTCGCCCGTCGCCCCTTGCCGGTCACGGTCTTGGCGACGGAGATCCGGGTCGTCGTCTGCGTGGTCAGGTCCCGCAGGAAGACGTCCCAGTCGCCGTTGGTGTCACCGGCCACCAGGCCGGACGCGGCCGACTCGAAGATGACGTACCGGCCGTCGGCGGAAACCTGCGAACCAGGAAAGTCCACCCGTGTGCTGTCGCTGGCGCCGCCCGTGCCACCCAGGGTTACCGACACCAGTTCTACCGGGCCCAGGTCGGTCGTGAACGACCCGGCGGCGTGTGCCGGCGTCGCCGCGACAGTGGCGAGAGCGGTCCCCACCGCGACTGCCGCGGTACCGGCCGCGAAACGGGAACGGATGGATGCGCGGTTTGTTTTGTGCATTTCTACCTCCTTCTCGGTCGGACATGACACTAATCCAAAAAAGAGATCGAGAGTGTGCGGAAAATCTTACAGAGTAATAATCGATAAGGCCGTTCCGTCATCGTCCGCGGAAGCGTGGAGAACCTTACGAGGTGGAGGCCGTCGGCGGGTTCGGGAATAGCAGCTGGGATGCAGAGAAGCCGTACTGAACACCGGCAACGCAAAACGGCCACCGCGTGATCCTCATCGAGTTCTGCCGGGAGCCCGGGTGAGGAGGAATACGCGGTGGCCGCAGCGGCGTACTGTGCTGAGACGACGATGGTGAGATATCGGCGGATCGGAGCCTGGTTTCCTTTCTCTGTCAGCTTCTCCTTACGGCACCAGAACGATCTTGCCGGTCGTGCGTCGCTCTTCGAGTTCCCGGTGTGCCTCAGCCACCTTCTCCAGGGGATAGGTTCCACTGACGGTCACGGTGATCTCATCCCGGATGGCGAGGTCGAACAGCTCGGCGAGCCCCTCCCGCAGGGTGTGCGTGCTCAGCAGCGGGGCGAGCGCGAAGCCCGTCACGGACTGATTCTTGAAAATGAGGCCGAGTAGCTCTGGTACGCCGAGCTGGAACTCCTGGATGTTGAGTGCCCCGTATATGACGAGTTCACCCAGCGGGGCGAGCGCGTCGAGACTCGCGGTCGTCACCGCGCCGCCGACCGATTCATAAATGATATCGGGACCGTTTCCGTCGCTCGCCGCGCGCGCCTGCTCAACCCAGTCGGGTCGGGTGTAGTCGACTCCTGCGTCAGCGCCGAGCGAACGGGCTGTGTCGAGCTTCTCGGCGGTACTCGCGGCGGCGATCACGCTCCTTGCCCCCGCGTGCTTGGCGAGTTGGACGAGAAGCGTGCCGACCCCACCGGCGGCGGCGCTGACCAGCACCGCCTTGCCCTTCGGCGGTGCTGGTCAGGTGCAGGGCAGTGAGTCCCTGGACCATCAACGCCGTCGCATCCTCGAACGGTAGTTCCGGTGGAAGCGGGGCGACGAAGTCGGCGCTGATCAGGACATGGTCCGTGTAACCCCCGAATGACACGCCCGCGGCAAACAGCGGCGCGGCGACGCGGGCACCGATCCCGAGCCCGCCGACACCGGCCCCGATGGCTTCGACGGTGCCGGCAACCTCCATGCCGAGGACGGCAGGAAGATCGGGTGTCACCGCATACCGGTTCTCACGCATGAGGACCTCGGCGAAGTTGACGCCGGCCGCATGGACTCGGACGAGTACCTGACCGGGACCCGGCGCCGGAGTGGGAGTCTCGACGATCTCGAAGACCTCGGATCCGCCGAAACGGTGTATCTGGACAGCTTTCACGGTGTGTATACCTCGCTTACCCGGAATGCGTTGTTGTCTGGCCGCGGCTCCACGGTGGGATGCGCGCTCATCCGTGGTCGCGTATGTAGCGGACCAACCCGACGACGTCGTCAGGGACCAGGCGTCCGATGGCGCCGCTGGAGTAG
>NZ_CDWRCM010000137.1:3314-4654 GCF_977927585.1 Frankia sp. CcWB2
AGCTGTGATCACGCTGCCATTGGGGGCCAGGACGAAACCGGTTGACTGGAGGTACCGCCGCGGGTCGCCGGAGGATTCATCATTGATGTAGGCATCCGTCGCCTCGGCTATCCCGTCGACGTCGGCACTGTGACCGACGGGAAAATCGATGCGATGCTTGTCGACGAGTCTGCGGCCGCTCTCCTCGTCGTCGACGGACAGCGCGGCGACCCGGACATCGAGATCCGTGAGAGCGTCGCCCGCCCGCTGGAACGCCGCGAGTTGTGCGTTGCAGTACGGGCACCACGATCCGCGATAGATCAGGACGACGCCGAAGTGGCCGGCCAGGTCCTCTGGCAGGCAGAGGGACCCTCCGCCGACCTTGGGAACCTGGACCTTCGGGAAGAGCTGGCCGTTGTCGAGCCGATTCATGATTGTTGCTCCCTCGCGCTGTCGCGTCGGGCGATGTTGCCACTTTGAGTAGTGGACTGTCTGGTCCAGCGTACGGAGCTAGAATTGAACTCACAAGTCCAGTTTCGGTTAGCCTTACCGTCCGTGAGATCCATGAAGCCTGTGCCGATACTGACCCCTCGGGGTGCTGCGACCAGAGCCCGCATCGTGGCGGCCGCGGCCGAGCTGGTGCGCGAGCGCGGGGCGGCCGGCACGAGTCTGGACGATGTGATGGCTGTCACCGGGACCAGCAAGTCGCAGCTGTACCACTACTTCGCCAACAAGGACGACCTGATCCGGGCGGTGATACGGCAACAGGCGCAGCAGGTTGTCCAGGCCCAGCGCCCGGAGCTGGACTCCCTGGACTCCCTGGCCGCCCTGGGGCACTGGCGAGACAAGATCATCGAGATACGGGCCGCGGTCGATCACACCGGCGGATGCCCGCTCGGGTCCCTGGCCAACGAGCTCGCCGATGGCGATCCGCGGACCCGTGGCGTCCTGCAGAGCTGCTTCACCGAATGGGAGTCCCCGCTGCTTGCCGGACTCACCGCGATGCGCGAGCGGGGAAGTCTTCGATCGGAAGCGGATCCGGCCGCGCTCGCCGAAGCCATCATGGCCGCACTGCAGGGCGGTCTGCTGCTGAGCAAGACTTATCGCACCGATCGCCCGCTCGTTCGAGCATTGGACATGGCCATCGACCATGTCCGCAGATACTCCTGCGATGATGAGACGTGATCTCGGGAATCGGTATTTCGGCTGGTCGCACGCAGTCGCGGGCCGTGCCAGGTGGCGTCCGCGGCCCAACCCTCCACGCAGGTGATCAGTGATCGGCAGCCACGACTCGTGGTGAGAGTGTAGGACACCCCGAACATACGGACGATCACGGTGGCGATCCGGGTCAGGGTCCAGCG
>NZ_CDWRCM010000137.1:4915-5676 GCF_977927585.1 Frankia sp. CcWB2
ATGGTCACCCTGATTCTCGTTTTGAGATCAGGCCCGCCGCGCGGCCGGGCTACGCGCGCCCGTGGGACGGCTGCGCTCGCTGGGCGCGTTGCTGCAGGTCAAGCACGGTGTTGGCCCTTGGGCGTCTTACAGGCGAGGTGCGCGGTGCGCGTGCGGGCGAGCAGGTCCGTCAGGGCCGGGGTGAGGTTGGGGGCTAGGGCGGCCGGTTCGACCAGCCGTCGGGCGGGGGCGGGAAGATCGGCGAGGTCGGCCTTGAAGCGGCGGCCTCTCCCAACGTCGCCGGGCCGATGATCCGCCGGCCGCCCTGCATGACGAGCCGCAGCAGCGGCTCACCCAGGGAAGGTGGACGCTCGTCCCGGAGGCCGATCGTGTCGTTTGTGCCGGACCGGCGGAAGACCTGTTTGCAGCCGGGCAGGGTCTGCTCGCCGGGCGACAGCTCGCACGGCGGGTGGCCAGAGAAGTGCCGGGGAGGGACGAGGTCTGCGAGGGGGCCACGGAAGACGCGTTGTCTGTACCGTCCGCCGAGGCCGGGGAACGGCGGTGGGCATGGCCTGGCGCATCCGCCTTCCGGTTCCCGTCGGCGAGTTCCCGTGACCGTTGCAGCAAGAGGTAGTGGAGTCATAGCTACGCGTGACATCGGGGGTGGCGCGGGAAGGTCGCGGCGCGGGCGGCGGTGAAGTATCGCATGATTCCGGTGTGGCCGAGGGAGTAGCGCCCGGGCTGCGGCCAGACGGCGAGCCCGTGCGGCTCGTGGCCCACCG
>NZ_CDWRCM010000137.1:6206-11502 GCF_977927585.1 Frankia sp. CcWB2
TGTCGAACACGTACACGACGTTGCTGCGCCGGCCGGACAGCCACAGCCGGGTCCCGTCGGCGTTGACGTTGCCCATGTCGGGAATCCCGCCGCCGGGGATGGCCCAGTTTGCGACGATCTTCCTGGTGGTGAAGGAGATGACCGACACGGAGCCCCGATTTACAGACCGCCACTTTGGGGTGTCGCAGGCCTGCTCTGGGCGTCGCAGGACTGCTACTCCACGTACGCCACATCCGTGGACTCCACTCCACGGCCTGTCATCATGACGGTATGACGGGTAGCGATCTCGGGCGATGCCGGTGGAGCATGCTCGTGGTGGGCCTGGTGGCGGCCGTGGCGGTCGCGGGTTGCCGTGACACAGGCGCAGCGGATGTATCCCGTAGCCGACAGAACGTTGCGGCAGCGACATCGCAACCATCTGTGACGACGGTGCCACGTTTGCGGCAGGCGATGGTGACCGTGCAGGCCGGACGCTCGCGCACAGTCGTCGGGCTGAGCGTGGTGGCCCTGCACGGCCGGGTCACCGGCCCCGCGGCATCCACAACGTGGACGATGCTGTCGGGACCGGCCCCGGCCCGGTTCGCCGGTGACACGCCAGACACGACGGTGACCCTCCCGGTTCCGGGCAACTACGTGTTCCAGTTGACCGCGACCGACCGGTCCGGCCGTTCACGATCCTCGCGGACCAGGCTGACCGCGCTGCGCTACGTCGCGCTGGGTGACTCGTATTCCTCCGGTGACGGAGCCGGCCCCGTCGCCGACTACCTCCCGGGCAGCTACCGGCTATTCGGTGGCTGCCGACGCTCGACCGCCGCCTACCCGGCTCTCGTCCACGCCGCCCTGGCCACCAAGGACCCGCCGCCGTCCGCGACGTCTGATCCACTGTTCACCTTCGGGGCCTGCGCGGGCGCACGCATCCGGGACTTCTCCACGTCGCAGGGGCCTGGCACCCCACCACAGGACACCTATCTGGACGGGCCGGCCGACACCGTCGGACTGGTCACCCTCACCGTCGGCGGCAACGACATCGGTTTCGCCGACATCGCGGTCTACTGTGCGGCACTGCACGTGACCACACTTCTCCCGTCCTGCCGGGAGCACTCCGCACCGGCCGTCGGGACTGCTCTGAACACCCTGCAGCCACAACTCACTGAGACCTACCGGGCTATCCGACGGGCCCCAGCCTCGCCCCCGGGGCACGGATCCTCGTCCTGGGCTATCCCCGGCTGTTCCCCGACACTCTGGACGGCCCCGTGCCCGGTCAGCGTCCTCGGGAAGCTGGGGGTACGCATCCAGCCGGCCGACGCGGCCTGGTTCAACCAGACCGTCCACGACCTCAACAGCACGATCCGCGCCGCCGCGAGGGCGGCCGGCGTGACCTACGTGGACACCGAGAACGCCTTCGCCGGGCACGAGTTCTGCAGCAGTACAGGCAGTCCCCCCGACGTCGACCCCCTCGGAACGCCGTTCTCCGCCGCGTTCCACCCCAACGGCCAGGGGCAGCGCGCACTGGCCACCGCGATCATCGCCGCCTACCTTCCCACCGGCCGTTGACCACATCCGAGGCTGACACATTCGAGACTGTCTCCGGGTCTGTCGGGGGTCTGTCAAAAACACCCCGGTCAAAAACACCCCTAGTCGGCGAGAACCAGGCGGTGGAGTTTGTCGGGGTCGAGGATCAGGTCGATGGTGGCGATCCGTCCGTCGCGCACGGTGAGGCCGGCGACGGCGATGACACCGGTCGATGTGCGCGCGACGATCCCGGCGGTGCCGTTGACCAGAGCTGGCTGGCAGTGCCGCGCGAAGCGGGGGCCTTGGATGGCGGTGTGCTGTGCGACGTCCGCGGAGCCGGTGAGCAGCGCGGGCGCGAGCCGGGTGCGTGAGCCGGTGTCGACGCGGAACACGACGTCGGGGTCGAGCACCGCGACGAGGGCGTCGAAGTCGCCGGCCCGGGCGGCGGCCAGGAACGCGGCGACGACCTTGCGCTGTGCGGCGAGGTCGGGGTCCGGGACCGTCGGGGCGCCTCGCACCCGCCGTCGGGCGCGGCTGGCGAGCTGGCGGGCCGCGGCGGGGGTCCGGTCGACTATCGGGGCGATCTCCTCGAACGGCACGGCGAACATGTCGTGCAGGACGAACGCGAGCCGCTCGGACGGGGTGAGCGTCTCGAGCACGACGAGCAGCGCCAGGCCGGCGGAGTCGGCGAGCACGGTCTGCTGCTCCGGGCCGTCACCGTCCTCGGCGCTGACGATCGGCTCGGGCAGCCAGGTACCCACGAAGTCCTCCCGGCGCGCCTGGCGGGCACGCAGCATGTCGATGCACACCCGACCCACGACCGTCGTCAGCCAACCGCCGAGGTTGTTGATCGCCTCGTCGCCGGAGCGGCTCAGCCGCAGCCATGCCTCCTGGACGGCGTCCTCGGCCTCGCTGAGCGAACCGAGCATGCGGTACGCGACCGCCTGCAGCCGCGGGCGCTGGCGCTCGAACTGCTCGGCCTGCCACGTCGCATCGTCCATTGCCTGCACCCCTCGCTTGCACCCCTCCGGACCAGCCTCTCCTGAGCAGTTGACGAACGCGGCACCGCCGATGTGACGGGGCCACCCCCGTGACGCCACCCGTCTGGGTCCTGGGGACGGCTGGTAGCCGGTGGCCGGTGGGCGCGGCGGTCACATCTGTCCGGCGGGATCCGACAGACATCCGACGGACATCCGACAGGCAGGTGATCCGCGTACCCGTGGGTCAGGAGGAGCGCAGCAATGAGGATTGTCGTGTTCGGAGCGAACGGGCCGACCGGCGGGCTGCTGACCGAGCAGGCGCTGGCCGCCGGTTACGACGTCGTCGCGGTGACCAGGCGACCGGCGGAATTCCCGATTACGCACGAACGGCTCGACGTCGTGGGGGCCGACGTGCACGACGCCCAGGCCGTCGATCGGGCCGTCGAAGGAGCCGACGTGGTGCTGTCGACGCTTGGCGTGCCGTTCACGCGCGAACCGATCAACATCTACAGCGACGGAATCCGGAACATCACTGCGGCGATGTTCCGGCACGGGGTCAAGCGAGTGGTCGTGGTGAGCTCGAGTGCCACCGAGCCGCATCATCATGCCGATGGCGGTTTCCTGCTTAACCGGGTCCTCCAGCCGCTGATCACCGCGACGATCGGCAAGACGACCTACCGTGACATGCGCCGCATGGAGGAACTTCTGCGCGACAGCAACCTGGATTGGACGATCATGCGTCCCTCGGGTCTGTTCGATGCGCCCGGGGTGACGAGCTACGAGCTTCACGAGGACCAGGCGCCGGGTATCTTCACCAGCCGCATGGACCTGGCCGCGAGCCTGCTCGAACAGGCGACCGAGGTACGGTTCGTGCACAAGGCGGTCGCCGTGACGACCCGCGAAGGCGCCCCGACGCTATTTCAGATGTTGCGCCGGGAGGCATTCAAGCGGGACTGACCTCAGCAAACGCGGCCGGCGGCCGGCGCCGGCCTCATGGGACAGGGCGGCCGGCGCCGGCTGGTGGTGTTGTTCGTTACTTGTTCAGTGCGGCGGCGGTGTTCAGTGTCTTGCCGGTGCTGGACGTTCCACCCAGCACGTACACCCGGCCGTCACCACCGGTCGCCGCGGCATGCCCGGCCCGGGTAGAGGGGGAGCTGGTCGGTCCGGCGGCCCACCGGTCGTCCTTCGGGGTGTAGACCTGCACCGCCCCGGTGACGTTCCCGGCGCTGTCCCGCCCGCCGATGATGTAGACCCGGCCGTCGGGGCCGGTCGCCCCGGCGGCACCCGCGACGCCGTCCGGCAGGTCGGACATCTGGGCCCACGAGCCCTTCTCGGCCGCATCCGAACCCGGTGTGTAGGCGAAGACGTCGGTGGCCGCCCGCTGTGCGGAGCCGCCGCCAGCCCCGATGCCGCCGGCGGCCAGGATCCGGCCGTCCGGCAGGGCCGTCAGGACCGGAGCCCTGTTCGCGGGCGGCGGCGCTCCGGCCGTCGACCAGCTGTCCGAGCCGGGATCGTAGATCGCCAGGGTCTTCGCGTCGAGAACGTAGATCCTGCCGTCGGTGCCGCGGACCGCGCTCGGGTCACCCATGGCGCTCGGCAGGGGCTTCCCCGCCGACCAGCTTCCGTCGGACGGGGTGTACACCTCGACGATGTCCGTGGGCTGGTTCGAGCTGCCGGACCGGCCGCCGATCGCGTAGATCCGGCCATCGAGGTCGGTCGCGGCGGCGAGATGGGTACGCGCGGTCGGCAGATCGGGCGCGTCCGTCCAGGCGTTCTTCCGCGGGTCGTAGACCTGGACCGTTCCCACCGGCGTCAGGGCGGCGACGCCCGGTGGCGACGTGGGTGAGCCGGTGCCCGTCGGTGATGCGGGCGTGGTCGGTGAACCGGTCGGACTCGCGCCGGGTGATCCGGCCAGCGGCTTCCGGGTCAGGCTGGCCGGACCCACCGTCGATGTCGTCGCGGAACTTCCGGGCGTCCCGGTGGGGGCTGGCGACTGCGTCGGCGATGCGGGTGTGGCTATCGGTGAAGTGGGTGTGGCGGCCGGTGAAGTTGGTGTGGTGGTTGGTGACGCGGTCGGGCCGGGCGTTGCCGTGGGCGTCCCCGTAGGCGAGCCCGGGGCGCCGCCGCCGGCGCCCGTCTCGGCGGCTTGGCCGCCGATCGCATAGATCCGTCCGTCACATCCCGTGGTGGCCGCGAGATGGGCACGGGGAGCTGGCAGGGCGGTAACCGTCTCCCAGCTTTGCAACGGGCCGGCGATCTGGGGCAGCGACGGGCATCTGCCCGTCGGGCTGCCGGTCGGTGCTGCCGCCTCGGCCACCGAGCTGAGCAGCCCCGGCGCGGCCAGGGCTGCTGCCAGCGTGGCGGTCAGGACGAAGGCACGCGAGGCGCACCGACGTGATGTACGGGACCAGTTCATGAAGTCTCCCCCCTCTGAGGACCGCGGGTGCGGCCCTGACCGACGGGTGGATGGCATGGGCAGATGACGGTGCACGCGCGAGAACTAGCTGTACGTTGTGCATCCCGACGTTGTGCATTCCCATTGATTCGAAGAGTAATCGCCGTTGGGTTCGGTGCCCGCGGGTCCACCCGGACGGGACGAGTGGGCCTGACGCGGTGCGGGACCATCCCCCGACGGGGGTGGGTGGCGCGGGTCAGAGGTGGCCGCGGCGGACCAACAGGGCCAGGACGCAGGCCGACGGGGCCATCGGCAGCCATACCGTGATCATTCGGTAGCCGGGGGCGGCCGGCGCCACGACCACCATCCGGTCGGCCGGAAGCCCGGCCGCGAGATGGCAGGCGAACGT
>NZ_CDWRCM010000137.1:11775-12329 GCF_977927585.1 Frankia sp. CcWB2
CTGGATGCCGCCGAGCACCGGGGGGAACTTGTCGGCGACCACCAGCACGCTCGGCACGTCGACCGGGCCGGTACCGGCCCCGGCGGGATCGGCCCCGGCGGTACTGACCCCGGCGGGATCGGCCCCGGCGGTACTGACCCCGGCGGGATCGGTACCCGGGGCCGGTCCGGTCCTCGCCGGGCGGATCGGCGCGTTCGGATCATCGGTGGGGCCCGGCGGGAGGGGAAGTCCCCTCACGCGTCGTCCGGCCGGCGACGAGGCTGAACGAGCCGCCAGGCAGAAGTCCTCAGAGCTTGCGGCCCACTCCGCAGAACTGCTGCACCTCGGCCGGGATACCGAGATCATTGGAGGCCGGCCGCCACCGCGAGCACGAGACGACGCCGGGCTCGAGCAGCTCGACCCGGTCAAAGAACACAGCGATCTGTTTCGCGTCACGAAAGACAATGGGTGGTGTGGCGTTCTCGTTCCAGAACTGCCGCACCCGCTCCGCCTCCTCGGAATAGACCTCGTTGCTGGCGTGGGCGATGGCCAGATAACTACCGGACGGCACAGCA
>NZ_CDWRCM010000137.1:12672-13467 GCF_977927585.1 Frankia sp. CcWB2
TCCAGGAGCCGGTGCACGATCCGCAGCGATTCCTCGGCATCCTGAACGAAGTTCAGCACCCCCAGCAGGGTGAGCGCGACCGGCCGGGTGAAGTCCAGCGTTCGGGCCGCGGCTTCCAGGATTCGGTCGGTATCCCGGATGTCGGCCTCGAGGTAGTTGGGAGTCGAAATGAAATAACTTGCGCGTTTCGAACCCTCCACAGGCCTGTGACCTGCGATGATGCTCTCGATCACGTATTTGTTACTTCATTACGTCCCCTTGGTGGCGCCCTCCGGGGTGCTGGTGAGCAGCACTCGGGCATGCACCAGAACAAGAGGGTCGTTGTCGACGTAGACGATGCGCGATTCCGGTGCGATCTCCTGGGCGACCTCATGGGTGTTTCCGGCGGTGGGCAGCCCGGTCCCGATGTCGAGGAACTGACGGATACCTGCCTCGCCGGCCAGGAATTGCACGGCTCGGGTGAGGAAACCCCGGTCGGCGCGGGCGGTGTCGACGATGTGCGGAAGTATCTGCTGGACCTGGTCGCCCACCGCGCGGTCGGAGGCGAAGTTGTCCTTGCCACCGAGCCAGTAGTTCCAGACCCGGGCGGTGTGCGCGACATCCGAATTGAATTGGGGCTTCTCCGCCAGCCCCTCGGGGGCATATGCGTCGTCGGTCATGGTCGGGTCCTTCCTCCGCTTCGGTGGATTCTGCCTGGTGTGAGCGTAGTCCTCTGCCCGCTCGTCACCCGGCGCCGGTTCGCCGGTCCGGTGCGGCGTCCCGACAACCAGCCCGGGACCGTCCCTCTCGCGTAAA
>NZ_CDWRCM010000138.1:0-11738 GCF_977927585.1 Frankia sp. CcWB2
GAGTACTGGAGGCTATCACGAGGAGTTGTAGCTCGACTACGCATGGCGATGCCGAGTCGGTGGCAATCAAGGGTTGCCGGTGTGGCCGCGGAGCTCGGGGGCGCGGTGCGGACGGATCTCGAGTTACCTCATGCCGCGTGAGGCACGTGTCTCGTGGCGGGGAAGCAAGAAGATCGCTTGATGTGTAATGAACATCTCGAAATCGCGGATTGGCGGTCGGAGCCGGAGCTGCGTTGCCCGGTTGGCAGAGAGGGAGTGAAGGCAATGGTGAGGCTCGATTGAGAACGTAACCGATCCGCCGGGTAACGTCTTCGTGAAGTCGGCTCCATCTGTAGCCGGGTATGGCCGAGGTGGTTCGGGGTCTTGTCGGCCGGCGGCCGGTGGGCCGTGACCGGCATGCTACGATGACCCAGAAGGGTGGCGTATGGTCAAAGTATAGGCGAATCGGGGGCGCTACCTTCCGAAGACTGGGGGGCTGGTTAGGGGAGTCGGACACTTCGGCGCATGTTGTGTGCCGATCGTGCCATCGCCGTTTGGATCACTTGTTTGCGATGATCTATAGCGGATCTTCGTTATTGGTCAGTTGGGGGGGCTGGCTTCAGCATGCTCGGATTCGATCGGCAAGGCGGCGCGGAGCTTCCTGATCTTCCGTCTCGCGCGCCCTCGCAAAGCTCGGACGTTCCGTCGGACGTTCTGGTTGCACCTTGTTCTCCCCGCGGGCAGGTGGCAAGCGCCTGCGCATCGCCGAACCCAACGGACGAACCTCAGATGTGCGGTCATGAGCAGGTATCCACAGCTTTTCAAACTGATGAAACATCCGCTCCGGAAGCGGAAACAAGCGGCTCCGAGGCAGCGACCGGACGCCGTACCTCTCCCCTCGGCCGTCTGTATGCCGTGCTCGCGGCCTGGTATCGCCTGGCGACCGCGATGTCACGTCTTGGTCGGCACGCCACTGCACCGGAGCCGGATGCCGGTCGGCCGGTCCGTATTGCGGAGTACGAGCTCACGACCGCTCTGCTGACGACCCGCGCGGCGGTGCTCCAGCCACGGATCGCGTTCGGTGAGAACGGATCGCGTTCGGTGAGATCCGTGTGCTGGTCCGCTGCCACGGCATCCCCATCGGGCAACTGGAGGCCTCCGACGGGGGCGACACGAACGCCGCAACCATCCCGATGCTGGTCAAAGAGTGTCGGCTCGACCAGCACGAGTGCTCGCACTCCTGGCCCATGCACATGCAGGAGCGGCGTCGGCCGGCGAGCATCGTCATCCCGACGCGCGACCGGCCGGAGAGCCTCGGCCGGTTGATTTCCTCGCTTCAGGCGGTCGCTGAACGTGAGATTGAGTTTCTGATCATTGACAACGCTCCCAGGACGGCCGCGACCCGGGAGCTCGTCGAGTCGGTCAGCCGGGTGGACGCGCGCTTCCGCTATCTATGTGAGCCGCGCAAGGGCGCGTCCCGGGCGCGTAACACTGGTCTCGGCGCGGCCGAGGGCCGGGCCGTCGCCTTCTTGGACGACGACACGCAGGTGGACCGACACTGGCTTCCTGCGATCCTGAGCGGGTTCGACGTGGCGGACGGCGTCGCCTGCGTTACCGGCTTGGTGCTCCCCGATGAGCTGATGACCTCGGCTCAGATCTGGTTCGAGCAGTACGGCGGCTTCGGTAAGGGACTGGAGCGGCGGATCTTCGATCGCTGGAGCGGAGATGGCGCCCTCTATCCTTATGCGGCCGGCGCCTTCGGATCCGGCAACAACGTCGCCTTCGACGTGGACGCCGTCCGCGAGCTGGGTGGTTTCAACGAGGTCCTCGGCCCTGGCACACCTACGCATGCCGGGGAGGATCTCGAACTGTTCACACGGACGATCCGGTCCGGACGGCGGCTGGTCTACGAACCGTCGGCGATTGTTTACCACACACATCGGCAGCGATACGGCGACCTCCTCGACCAGTTGCGCAACTACGGCACGGGATTGTCTGCGATGCTCATGGCGCAGGCGCTGTCGAGTCCTCAGGAACTGGCGGAGATCCTGCGTAGGGTGCCCGCCGGCCTTCTGTTCCTCCTGCTACCACGATCTTCGAAGAACGTTAGCCGCGGGCCGCGTTTTCCCGTGGAGCTGGTGCTGACCGAGGTCCTCGGCATCGCATCCGGCCCGTTCGCGTACCTGCAGGCGCGGCGAACACAATCCCGTCGCGTCGATCGGGGCCATATCAGGTGAACCGGAGTAGCCTTGGGCGTCGCCCCGGCACGAGTGGGCGGGCGCATGCTGGCCCGCGGCATGCCCAGGCCAGAGACGGCCGGCGGTTGTTCCCGCTCCCGGCGCTGGCCTCGACGGTAGGAATCCTCCGTTCGCCGCTGCTGCGCAATGCCATCCTCCTGATGGCGTCCACGGCTATCACCGGAGTTCTCGGTATCGCCTTCTGGGCGATCGCCGCCTGGCTGTACTCGCCGGAGAATGTCGGACGGGCCTCCACAGCCGTGTCTACGATGCTGCTGCTATCCGGACTGGCCCAGCTCAACCAGCAGAACATCCTGCCTGCCACCATTCCGGCTGCGGCGAGATCCAGACGCACGATCATTCGCAATGCCTATGCCATGTCAGGGCTGCTGGCGACCGTGCTCGCTCTCGGCTTCGTGGCCCTGTTCTCCCATACGACGTTCCTCGCCGACTTCGACCCCTGGTTCTCGGTCTTCTTCGTCGCTGCAGTCGCGTTCTGGTGTATTTTTGCTCTTCAGGACTCGGTGCTCGCCGGGCTGCGCAAGGCGTCCTGGGTGCCGATCGAGAACGCGTTCTTCGCGGCGTCGAAGCTCGTCCTGCTGTTCGTCTTCGCCGCGTTCGGGATCTCGGCCGGTCTCTTCTTCGCCTGGACCGCGCCGGTCATCCTGCTCGTCCTCGCCATCAACATACTGATCTGGCGCAGGGTGTTATCGAGAAATCAGCTCGATGATGTGGCTGAATCGTCGCGGAACGCCCCTCATGCGACCGCCACCGGATCGCGGCGCCGAGCGGACTGGTACATCATCGGCGACATGGCCGGCGGACTCGTCCAGCTCGCGGCCACCACCCTGCTGCCTGTGATCGTCTCCGCTCGGCTTGGCTATGAGGCCACCGCTTATTTTTACACCTCTTGGAGCCTGGTTTCCGTTTTCGACCAGCTCATGAGTGGTGCCACCGCCTCCCTGACCGTCGAGGGAACCCGGGAATCGAGCCGGGTGAGCGCCCACATTCTCAGCATGATTAAGTTTTTGTTGGCGTTCATCGTCCCGGTCGGGATCATCACGGCGGTCTTCGCTGGACCGTTGCTCGCCATTTACGGCAGCGAGTATTCGAGCGAGGCGGCGAACCTCCTATCCTGCCTTGCGCTCGGAGCAGTCTTCCGGGCGACGATTCTCCTGGCCGTCGCGATCAGCCGGGTGCAGCGGAACACACGACTTCTGCTGGCCATCCAGGGATCGATGAGTGTCTGCTTGCTCACAACTGCGCTGATCGTCGGTTCCCGGGGACTGACCGCCATCGGTCTGGCGTATCTCGGCTGCCATGCCGTCATCGCCTTGGCCGTAGTGCCGGTCTACGTCAGGGCGTTGCGCCGCCCGTCGTCGGCGATCAGCGGCAGACGCAGCCCCCGGTCGGAGCGGGCGGTCTATGGGGAGCCGCGCGGCGCGTCTACGCTCCTCCCCGCGGTCTTGGAGTCGGATCCCCCGGCGCAGGAAGATCTTGGCGCCCGTGTTCCCGACGCCGAGACAACCTGGCTCATCTGGCGCCGGCCATCCGCACCCAGCCTACGACCGTCGGCCTCGCGGCAGCCCACCTTCCATCAGCCCAGCCCATGGAAGTCTAGCCTCCAGTCCATCGGCTCCCCGACCGCGCAGCGGCGAGCAGATGACACCGTCGGCTCTGGAGGTCGTCGACGGCTCGTCGGACACCGGCGGCGGGTTCACCACTGCCCGGACGTCTCGCGAGCCGGCCCCGCAGCCCGAGCGCGGGGACGGCCCACTGAGGTCACCGCATCCAGATCACCCCATGAGGACGGTCTTCTAGAAATGCAGAGAGTCGCACTCGCCTATCTCGGTTATGCTGGTCGCGGGAATCTCGGTGACGACGCGATCGAGCTCGTCTACAAGCGGGCACTCCCTGGTGTGCTGATCGCGCCTCTGCCGCTGTACCCCGGTGATGTCCCCGTTCATCTGCGGGCACGTCGACGGCTCAGTTTCCAGGACTCTTCGTTGCTGCTCGGCGGCGGGACCGTGATTGGCCGCAAGAACTGGCGGGTCCACCTGCTGACCGGCGGCCGGATTGTCCGTCGACGCCCGTTCCACATGCTCGGGGCGGGGGTCGAGGACCCGGTGTTCCAGGGCCGGAACTCGTTCTCCGCGAATGGGGAACTGGGAAAGTGGCGGCGTCTGCTCGACCAGTTCGATCGGGTGACAGTTCGCGGGCCGCGCTCGGCCGAACTGCTGCGGGACGTAGGGGTGGACAGCGAGGTGGTGGGGGATCCTGCCCTGCTGCTCGAACCCGGCCCCGTTCCGCGTACGGTGGACGAAGGCGTACTCGGGATCAACGTTGGATGGGGCGACGACATGTGGGGCCACGATCCCGAGCGGGTGACCCGGGAACTCGGCTTGGCGCTCAGCCAGCTTGCGCGCCGGGGGTGGCGGTTCCGGGCCTTTCTCGCGAACAACAGCGACCGTCCGTACACGGAGCGGCTGTTGACGACCGCGGGGGTAGCCGACCGGACCGAGACGTACGTCACCGTCGATCCGGACACCTATCTCCACTCGGTACGCGGATGCTCGGTGCTCGTTGCCCAGCGGCTGCACGCCGCCATCCTGGCCTGCGCCGCGGCGGTGCCGACCATCGCAATCAGTTATCAGCCCAAATGCGATGACTTCATGGCCTCTGTGGGGCAGGAGCAGTTTCTTGTCCGGACGGACGAGATCGACAGTGAGCCACTCGTCGATCTGGTGGAGAAGGTCGACGCCAACCGCACCGATCATGTGACGCGCCTGCAGACCGAGGTCGATGCCCGCCGTGCCGCCCTCATCGGATCCCTCGACCGCATCACCCACCAGCTCAGCCTGGGGGGCACTGGCCGGTAGGCCGGCTGTCCCACCGGCCGGCCCTCGCGGTCGGTCCGCCCGTCCACGGCGGTACCGATGGCGGGTCGACCGGGGGCGGTGAATCCACCCACGGCGAACCCACCCAGCGGAGACAGGTGCACGTGCGGATAAGCGGAGTGCGGGACCGCATAACGATCAGCCTTGGGCTGATCTGTCTCGTGGTGCTGCCGCTGGCTGTCGCTGGTGGGCTGCGTGCCGCCGTCATCGTGCCCGCGATGCTGCTGCTACCCGGCGCCGCCGCCCTCAGCTTCGTAGCGATCAACGAACGTGCCCTGTGGGTGGGCTTGGCCGTCTGTGTCAGCCTCGCCGTCGAGGCGGTCGTCCTCTGCGTGCTGCTGTGGCTTCGGCTCTGGCATCCCACCGTGGTGGCAGCCGTGCTGGCCGTGTTGTCGATGGCGGTCATTCTGCGCAACGCGGCACGGTCGGGGACGGCTCTGGGCACCTCCGGCCATGGCGGGGATGGTGAGCGGGGGCAGGGAGGAACCGGTCGGGCCCTTCCCGCCGCGGGCCTGCGCCGCGGGCTGCGAGCCGACGGGGCCCTGGTGCTGGCAGCGCCGGCCATCCTCGCGTTCATCCTCTTCGTGATCAGTATTGGGCGGGTGGATCCGCAGCGGATGGGGCAGTATGGCCTGCTCACCGTCCTCCCAGTGACGTGGTACCTGGCGCTCGCCCTGCTGCTGGGCGGAGCGGTCCGGGTCCTGTCCCGGCCGACGGTCAACCGCGCGGCCGCGGCCGGCTATCTCTTCGGCATCGTGTTCGTGCTCTTCGGCACGGCCCCGCTGGTGTATTCCGTGCCGCACTACTCGTGGGTCTACAACTACATCGGGGTGACCCGTTACATCCTGGAGCACCACGCTCTCGACAAAAACGTCGACATCTACCAACGGTGGCCCGGCTTCTTCGCGGTGGCCGCGTTCTTCTCGGCACTGACCAGGACGACCGATCCGCTGGTGTATGCGCAGTGGGCGGAGGTCTTCTTCGTCTCGATGTCCGCACTGCTGGTCGCCTGCCTCGGGCGGTCCTACCTGCGCTCGGTGAGCCTCGGCTGGGCATCCGCGCTCGTGTTCGTTCTCGGGAACTGGGTCGGACAGAGCTACTTCGCGCCCCAAGGCTTCGCTCTCACCCTGGCATTGGCGATCTACTGTCTGCTTATCGGGTTCTGTCGCTCGGTGCGAAAGGCCCCGGCCCGGCCCCGGCCGGATGATCGGGACGCTGTGACCACGTCGGACATGTCGCGGGAGTCCTTTGTCCGCGAGTATGGACGGGGCGTGACGGCGAGAAGCGACGAGACCGTCCTGCGCCGGTGGGCGATCGCCGTCGCGGTGCTGCTCCAGGCCGCGGTCGTGGTCTCCCATCAGCTCACCCCCTATCTGATCGTGGTCAGTGTGGTGGTGCTCATCGCCTCCGGTCTGGTGCGCCCGTGGCTGCTGGTGGCGTTCATGACGGCGCTCACCATCGCATTCCTGATTCCGAACCTCGCCTACCTCACCAGTCACTTCGATATCGCCTCATCGCCCGACCCCCTGCAGAACCTGCGCCGGGTCGACCCCTACGGCGCGACTCCGCTGCCGGGGAAGGCCCTGCACGCCCGGGCCGGCGTCACGCTGTCGATGCTCGTCTGGTTCATCGCCGCCGTGTCGGTCGTGAACGGGTTCAGGCGGCGGCAAAAGGGGGCCGGCGTGCTCGGCCTGCTCGTCGCCGCGCCCGGGATCCTGATTCTCGGACAGACTACGGCGGCGAGGCCATCTTCCGGGTTTATCTGTTCTCCTTGCCGTGGGCGGCATTGGCCATCGCGAGCGCTCTGGTTCGACACCCGATGCGCCCGACACCCGTGCGGGCGCATCGGGTCGGTGTGGTGGCCCTGGCCGGCACAACGGCCTTCCTGTCCGCTTTTCTCGGCCAGGAGGAACTGAACTACATGCCGGCCGGCACGGTCGAGGCCAGCGACTACTTCTACGGACACGCGCGGACGGGCTCCGTGCTCATGTGCGCCGCGCCCAACTTCCCCCGCAGTTACGGACCCAACTATGACGAGTTCATTCACATGAAAAATGGCGACGAACTGAACATTCTTCTCAATCCGGAGCTACGTGGCCATGACTTGGGCGCGGCGGACATCAGCACCGTCATAGCAGAGATCAAGAAATACTCCGACTATGGATATCTCGCCTTCGCGGATAGTGGTGACGCCTACGTGCGGACCTTCCAGCTGACTCCGCCGGGTGCTCTCGCGCGGCTGGAGGCCGCCGTCGCTCAGTCATCGTCGTTCCGGCTCTGGTACCGCAACGACGACGCCCGCATCTACGCCCTGGTTGACACCCTCCCGAGGGGCGCATCGACGGCCGCCGACCCTGGGGGGCTCCCCGGCCGACACCGTCGCTGTGAGTGGGTCGACCGGAACCCGGCCGCTCCCGGGGACCCCCCGATGACCACGCACCACGCGACGACCGCCCGGACGGTCGCACTGGGCCTGCTCAGCGTCGTCGTTCCCCTGTTGGAAGCGGCGGACACTGGCGGGGCTCTGCGGACGGTCCTGGCGATCGCCTTCCATCTGACGATTCCCGGTGTCCCGCTACTCGCGCTTGTCAGGCTGAGCAGCCCGACCCTGCTGGCCTGCGCGGGTGGGGGGCTGTCCATCGCCCTGACCATTATCAGCGCGCAGCTGATGCTCTGGGTGGATGCGTGGCACCCCTTTCTCCCGGTAATCATTTTCGCGGTCGTCTCGCTGGTGGCGCTGGCTGGGGACGGGTGGCGATCCCGTCCCCGGACGGCGGGCGTGACCCCGTCGCGGACTGGCTGAAGGTGAAACAGAGAATGATCATATGGCTGCCCGGCGCCGTTGCCGGGCGGATGGCTCAATCGTGACGACGGACGCGTATACGCGGTTGGGAGAGGACGCGCCCGCGGTGGAGCGAACGACCGGTCCCACCCGCCGGCACGAGGGTCGATCGCCCGGGTCGACAGCGGCACCGGAGACGGGAACCGAGGTGGGCGTGGGAGTACACACGCGTGGCCCGGCGCCGATCGTGCTGCTTGGCGCTGCGGCCATATTCCTCGTCTGGGGCATGGCGGCCGCCGACCCGCGGCGGATCAACGCGCTCGGCATCGTGGGCGCCCTCGACTGGCAGTACGCAGCGGGGATCGTGGCCTTGGCCGGGGCCTTCGTCTGGGAGCTCGGCGCTGCTCGCTCCCGGACCTGGCTCCTCGCGACCGCGATCGGTCTGCTGGTGGTGGCCATCTACGCGTTGCCTCCTGTTATCGAACAGACCTCCAGGCTGCCGACCTCTTGGCGGCACGCCGGATTCATCAACTACATTTACGACCACGGAACCGTGCTCCATCACTACGATGCGCGGTTCTCCTGGCCCGGTTTCTTCGCCGGGATGGCGGTCCTGATGAACACCGCCGGGGTGGATGACGCGAGTCACCTGCTGCTGTACGCCTCGGTGCTGTTCATGCTCGCCTATCTGCCCTGCCTCGCCTTGATCTTTCGTGAGCTGGGCCTGAGCCGCCGGGGGATCTGGCTCGCCCTGTGGTTGTTCCTCTGCGCGGACTGGGCCGACCAGGAGTACCTCTCCCCGCAGGGCGGGGCCTATCTGCTGTCGCTGGTCGTGCTGGTCGCGGTGCTGCGCACGAGCGCTCGCCGGACGGACGCGTGGCGCGACACCGCAGATACTGCGGACGGACGGAGGCAGCGTCTGCGTGCGCTGCTCGCCCCGCCCGGTCCGGTCTACGGACCACGCGAGCAGATGGCGCTGCTGGGGTGTGTTGTCGTGCTCGCCATGGCGATCGTGGCCAGCCATCAGCTCTCCCCACCCCTGCTGATCCTTCTGCTCGTGAGCCTGATGCTGACCCGCCGGCTGCGGAGCCGGGCACTCGTTGTGCTCCTTCCCGTGCTGTTCGTCGGCTACTTCACCTTTGGAGCGGTCGACTTCTGGAGTGGCCATCTGTCGGTCGTCACCGGAGACGTCGGTGGAGTCGGGGGCACGGTCAACCAGACTCTGGCGAACCGGGTCCAGGGTTCGCAGACACATCTACGCATCGCCTTGCTCCGCATCGTGGTTGTCGGTGTGCTCTTCGTCGGTGCGGCCATCGGCTCGTTGCGGCGGCGCCAGTGGCGCATCGGGCTGACGGCACAGGCGGCGGCCTGTGCCCCGTTCGGGTTGCTGGCGTTGCAGTCCTATGGTGGCGAGGCGCTCCTGCGCGCCTACCTGTTCGCATTGCCATTTCTGTGTGCCCTGTCCGCGGCGGCCTTCTTTCCCGCGCCCGACCCAGAGTTCGGCACCCTCGCCCGCCGCGGCCGGCGTTTCCCGTCCGGTTCGAGGCTCCTCCGCCCCCACCGCCCGGGCGCCCGCTCCGATCGCGGCCTCGACGGCAGCACCGCCCGCGAGGAGGACACGATCCGGCTACCGATCCGCCGTGCCTGGTCGCCCCGGCCGACGTTCTCCCGAGGCCTGACCGCCATCCTGGCTGTCGTGTGCATCGGCGCGACAGCCGTACAGCTCGTCTGCCGGGGTGGCAACGAGGAATTCGTGTGGTTCTCCCATGAGGAGATCGAGGTCACCGAGTGGGTCTACGAGCAGGCGCCGGCGGGCAGTACCATCGGCGTTTTCAACGGCTTCTTCCCGGGTCAGAACAAGGATCTCGATCGAGTGATGCTGATAAATCTGGGGAGCAAGTGTAAACCCATTACTGATCCGCGTGAATGTGCCCTTCAGTGGAAGCCGGACTATATTTTGATCACTCGGGCGCAGGGCGCGTACGGTCGCGAGTCGGAATCCCGCCCCGACCACTGGTCGGCCGACTACACGACCTCGCTCGAAAAATCCGGTATATACCGCAGGATTCGGAGCGATCGGGACGCGATCGTGCTCATGCGCGCTGTGGACAGCAGACTCGAGACATCGAATCCTGGGTTGTCCGCGCATCCCATGCTCTCTGTGGACCAGAAGGATTGAGAGACCGTCAATGGACCAGCACAATGTGATTCGGATCGGGCTGTTGCTTGTCTGTCTGACGGCCGGCCTCGCGGTCGGAGTGGACCTCCTGCGGGAGGCGCGTTCCCCCGGGGCACAGAAGGTTGGGCGGACTTTGGGGGTTGGTCTCCCGGCGGTCGCCGTCCTCGCCCTCGCCGCCTGCTGGCTACGGGTGACGCATGAGTGAGATCCGTTTCCGGATGGATGGCCGAGGGCGAACGCGGCCCAGGCCCGGGCGGCGTACCCGGCCGGCGGGCCTGTCTGGCCGGACCGTCGGGGAGCGTTGCCGATGATCTCGTATCCGCATAGCAGACGTGAGCTTCTCCTGCTGGGAATGGGTCTCCTCGCGGCCGCTCCGCTGGCGGGATGCGGCGATGACGACGCTCCCCTGACGGCGCGCTACCTCGGCCCGGTCAACAAGGGGAAGGCCTCTCACACAGAGACCGAGTTGTGCGTCTACGGCGCGACGCCGGCTGGCATCGCCGCCGCTGTCCAGGCCCGGCGGATGGGCCTGCGCACCACGCTGCTGGCTTTCGGGGACGAGGTCGGCGGGATCATGTCCGGCGGGTTGTCCGCCACTGATGTCGGGTACAGCGCGACTATCGGCGGCTTCGCCCGGGAGGTCTTCGCTGCGACCGGGCAGCACTACCGGTCGGCCGGCCCGGTGTACAACTTCGAGCCGCACGTCGCGCGGGACGTCTTCCTCGCCTTCCTGAAGAAGGAGGGCGTGCGTGTCGTGCTGCGCCAGCATCTGACCGAGGTGGTGCTTAGCGGAAACCGCATCCGCTGGATCAACACCGACGACGGGAGCAGCCATCGGGCTAGCGCCTTCGTGGATGCCAGTTATGAGGGCGACCTGTTGGCGGCCGCGCGGGTCAGCTTCGTCGTCGGACGGGAGTCGAACAGCGAGTACGGCGAGACACTCAACGGCGTGCAGAACCGGGCCGCAGGGTCGACGTTCCGTAGCTGTATCAGCCCCTACCGCCGGATCGACGACCCCACCAGCGGCCTGCTGCCCGGCGTGTCATCGAACCCGTTGGGAACGACGGGCCAGCGCAGCCCGCTGAGTCAGGATTTCTGTTTCCGGCTCTGTCTGGCGCGGGCCGGAGCGAACGCGCGTCCGTTCCCGAAACCGTAGGGCTATGACCCCGCCCGATACGAGCTGCATCGCCGGTACCTGGCGGCGGGAAACCGGAACGTGATGTCTTTCCTCGTCAAACTTCCCGGGGGGAAGTTCGATCTCAACAACAGTGGGCCGATCTCCACCAATCGCGTGGGCGGCTCAGCGGGCTGGGCGATCGGTAGCTTCGCGCAGCGGGAACGGATCTACCAGGACCACCGGGTTTATCAGCAGGGTCTGCTCTGGTTCCTGGCGAATGATCCCGCGGTGCCCGCCTGGCAGCGTGACCAGGCCCGTTCCCTCGGTCTCGCGGCGGATGAGTTCGTCGCCACCGACAACTGGCCGCATGAGATCTACGTACGCGAGGCCCGGCGGATGATCAGCGACTACGTGGCGACGGAGGTGGACACCTCGGGAAGGCGGCGCTGCCCGGACCCGATCGCCTATGCCTCCTACCAGGTCGACTCGCACGCGGCAGAACGGGTCGTGGCGGACAACTGTCTGGTGAACGAGGGCGGTCTAGACT
>NZ_CDWRCM010000139.1:0-3822 GCF_977927585.1 Frankia sp. CcWB2
GAAGTCGGCCGCCACGGCGCTCGAAGACGCCCCGGCCGCGTCCGGCCGGGGCGCCGGCGGCGGGCTCGACCCGGCGCGAGCGACGCCGACCGCCGCCACCGAGCGGCGCATCCTCGAAGCGGCACCGGCGCCCACCCAGCCAGTACCCACCCAGCCGGCACCGGCGCCCACCCGGGCGGTATCTGTCCCGATGGCCATCGCCCCGGTAGCGCCCGCTCCGGTAGCGGCAGCCACCCTGGCGGCCCCGGCCCCGAGCGCCGGTGAGGTCGCCGGCATCAGCGAGGTCGCCCGCGACCATCTGGCCCTGCACTCCCAGTTCCTCGACACCCAGCTCCGGGTCGCCGAGGGCCTCGTGCAGGTCCTTCGCGCGGCCCCCGCGGGCAATGGGGCGGGCCAGGAGATCCGGGCCGCTGCCGACGCCGTGACCCGGCAGAGCCTGGCCGTGGGTGAGGCCCATATCCGGGTCAACGAGATCCTGGCGTCCCTGACCGACCTGGAGTACGGCAACGGCGGCGCGCTCACCACCGGTACGGAACCGACGGACCTGTACGGACGGGGAACGACGGGCGATCTGCGCACGCCGGGAATCCCGGCGCCCGGGCTGCCGGCCGTCCCGCTCTCGATCCCCGGCGCCGGGAACAGCAACGGGCGTCCGGCGGGTGCGATCGCGGCTGCCCCGCCCGTGCCTCCGGTGACCGTTCCGTCCGCGGCCCCGGCGACCGTGGGGTCGCAGCCGGCCACCGCTGGGATTGCCCCGCCGGCGGGGACGGCGGGCGTCGACGTGTCGGTTATTGAGTCGGCGGTGGCGGAGGTGGTGGCGGAGGTGGTGGCGGAGAAGACGGGTTATCCGGTGGATGTGCTGGAGCCGTCGATGGCGTTGGAGTCGGATCTGGGGGTTGATTCGATTAAGCGGGTGCAGATTCTGGGGTCGTTGCAGGAGCGGTTCCCGGGTGTTCCTGCGGTGGGTCCGGAGCGGGCGGCGGAGATGCGGACGCTGGCGGATGTAGCCTCGTTCCTGCGTGATGGCCTGGGCCTGACCGCGCCGGCCAGCGCCGCACCCGAGTCGACCCCGCCCACCGCTACTGAGACGGCGGCGTCGATGCCCACGGCGACTGCATCGGCGCCGCACCCCGTTCCGACCGAGGCGTCCATCGAGCGGCTGCGTGCGGTGCCGCGCCTTCTGCCGGCCGTAGACCCGCTCGACGAGCCTTTCGGCGTCCAGCCCAGCGCGCTCGTGATCGAGGTCGGTGACGCCGGTGGTGCGGCGCTGGTCCGCCACCTCAGGGAGCGCGGCATCTCGGTCGAGCGGATCGCGATCGGGTCCCTTGCGGGCTCCGACGCCGCCGGCCTCCTCGGCTGGGACGGTGCCGCGGTCGAGGCGGCGCTCGCGGCCGTCGCCGGATCGGTCCGCCTGGACCTCTGCCTGCTCGCCCTCGGCGCTCCGGCATCACCGGGCGCCGGATCCGGGGTCGAGCCGGACCGCGCCGGGGAGGACGACCGAGCCGGGATCGGCGCCACCGGCCTGGCAGGCTTCGACGTCGCCGCGCGTGGGCTCGCCGACGCCATCCTGGCCACGAAGGGGGTCGTCGTACCGCTGCGGGCGGCGGCCTCGGCAGGCCGGCGCGCGGCCTTCCTCACGGTGACGCGGGTCGACGGGCTGCTCGGCCATCGAGGCGGGTCCTCGATAGCCGGGGCGGTCACCGCGGGGGTCACCGGGCTGGTGAAAACCGTCGCGCTCGAGGCACCTGAGCTGGTCTGCCGGTCGGTCGACGTCCATCCGGCGCTCGACGACGACACCTTCGCAGCGGCCGTCCTGGCGGAGGCCGTCGATTCCGCCCGGGACGTCGTCGAGGTCGGTCTGGATTCCGAGGGACGCCGCTGGTCCGTCAAGTATGTCCAGGGCGGGGTGATCGGGGCGACTGAGGTGACCGGGGCGACCGGGGCGACCGCCCCGGCGGCGCTCCGGCCCCCGGTGGGCCCGGAGGACGTCCTGGTGGTGACCGGCGGAGCCCGCGGAGTGACCGCGCGCTGCGTCGAGGAGCTGGCGCGCCGCGCCTCCTGCGAGTTTGTCCTGCTCGGACGCACGAATCTGGTTGAGGAGCCGGGCTGGGCGGCCGGAGTCGAGGATGACGGCCTCAAGGCGGCGTATCTCGCCGGGGCCCGTGCCGAGGGACGCAAGGTGCGGCTGCCCGACGTCGACGCCGCGGCTGCCGCCGTGATCGCCGTCCGGCAGGTGCGTGCTACCCTCGGTGATCTTTCCGCGACCGGCGCGCGGATCCACTACCAGGCTGTGGACGCCTCGGATCCGGTGGCGACGGCCGCGGCGCTCGCGCCCTGGCGTGACCGGGTCACCGGCGTCGTGCACGGCGCCGGCGCTCTCGCCGACGCGATGCTCACGGACAAGACCGTCCCGGCCATCCGGTCGGTGCTCACCCCGAAGCTCGCCGGCCTGCGCTCCGTGCTCACGGCGCTGGAGGGCGCACCGCTGCGTCATCTCGTGCTGTTCGGTTCGGTCGCCGGTGTCTTCGGTAACCCGGGGCAGGCCGACTACGCCACGGCCAACGAGGCGCTGACCAGGGTCGCGGCTTGGGCCCGGACCGGGCTCACCGGCCGGGTGGTCGCCCTGAACTGGGGCGCCTGGGACGGCGGGATGGTCACGGCCGATCTGCGGGAGCTCTTCCGCTCCCGGGGCGTGACGCTGCTGCCGCCGGACGAGGGCGCGCGCCGCTTCGTCGCGGAACTCGTCGACGGCCACGGCGCGGACGGCGCGGTCCTCATCGGTGGATCCGCTCCGCTCGCGCGGACCGCGGGTGGCACGGCGCCCGCCGCGTTCGTGGCGCACCGTTCGATAGCGGCTATGGACACCGAGACGGTCATCGACCAGTACCAGATCGGGCCGGCCCCGGTGCTGCCCGCCACCGCCGGTCTCGGCTGGTTGGTCAACGGGGTCGAACGAGCCCTGCCCGGGCGCCAGGTTGTCGAGGTCCGGAACTTCATCGTGCACAAGGGGATCGTGTTCGACGGGGCGCACCTGCGGGACTACTGGCTCGACGCGCGGCCCGTCGACGGGACCGACGGTAGGCCCGGTGACGGACGTGACGGCGGGCCGGTGACGGTGTCCGCGACCGTTCGCGGGGACAGCGGCGGCGCGTTGCCGACCTCGCACTACGCGGGCACCCTCGTGCTCGCCGGGGTCACCGGGGTCACCGGGGCCGCCCCGACCGCTCCGGGCTGGCCCGCCGATGGTTACCGGCTCGGCGAGCAGGGCGAGGACGCGGCCTGGGTCTACACCGACGGGCTGCTCATCCACGGGCCGTTGATGCGGGGCATCCGGCGCCTGCTCGTGCGGGAGCCGGGCCGTCTGGTGGCTGAGTGCCGCCTGCCGGAACTGCCCTTTGCCGGGGGCGCGTTCGCGGGCGCGCTGCACCGCCCGGTCCTGTGCGACATCCTCGCCGCGGCCGGGAGCGTGCTCGCCCGGTGGACCCTGAACGAGGTGGGCGCCCTGCCTATCAAGATCGGGCACGCGGAGTTCTTCGCTCCGCTGCCGGCCAACGAGACGTTCATCGTGGTCGTCGACGACGTCCGACCCGGCCCGATGACGGTCACGGTGACCGTGACCGCCCACACCCCGGATGGACGGGTGCTGCAGCGCCTGTCCGACTTCACCTTCGTCGGCACCCCGGACATGGCGGATCTGATCCGTCAGGGGGCGCAGCGGTGGCAGTCGGGTGACCGGGCATGAGGTCCGGTCGGTGGCCGAAAGACCAGGCACTGCACGGGCGATGGGAGGGATCACGATGACCACCACGGTCGAGGCGACGC
>NZ_CDWRCM010000139.1:4093-11969 GCF_977927585.1 Frankia sp. CcWB2
GGACGGGCTGGGCTTCGACGGCGAGCCGACCGACGCCGCCGTCTGGGCGGCGATGCAGGCCGGCCCGGAGTTCGAAGCGCGGCCCAGCGGCACCCACCGCCATGACGACGCCGACAGGGGCGAGGAGGACAACGCCGACGGGGGCAGGGAGATCACGGCCGCCACCCGCGGCGCGGGCGTCCTGAGCGGCGTGGGGCGCACGGGTGCTGTGGGTGCTACTGCTGTGGGTGCTACGGGCGTCACGGACAGCGCGCTCGGGGAGGGCCCGGCCGTCCCGGCCGCCGTCCCGGCTGTCGATGACGCCACGGCCACCCTGCGTCGGCTGCGGGCCTCGGTGGTCGCGGCCCACGCCTCGGCGATGCGCACGCAGGCCGCCCTGGCCGACCGGGCGCTGGCCGAGATGGCCGCCATCGCACCGCCCGGCGGTCGGACCCCGGCCGCCGTGGGTGATCGTGGCCGGGGTGGACCGGGGTGGGGCACCCCGGCGGTGGACCGGCCGGCCTTCCACGATGCTGGGGTTCCCGGGCACGCGGGTGCATCGGCGCCCGGCGCTCCGCCGCGGCCCGCTCCCGCGATCGCCCCCGTCGAGATCATGGCGCCTGCCGAGCTGGCGGTGGATGTCACCGTCGTGGCCCGGGACGCCGCGGCGATCGACGGTTGGGTGTCGCTGCCCGCCGTGGTCCGCCAGGCCCTGGACGAGGTGTTGCGCGGGTCGGCGCACCTGGCACCCCGGGGAGGGGGCACTGGGTGCTGGCCCGGGCGGCTCTGGTGACCAGCGGACCGCTGCCCCGGGTCGGGGACGAGCTGCGTATTCAGGCCTCCACCCGCATCGGGGCCCCGGGCGGGTTCGACCCGGCCACGGCGGAGGTCACGCTCGCGCTGCGGGTCACCCGCGGCCCCGACGTGCTCCTGGAGGTCCTCGGCGGGGTGTTCCGGTGGCTCGAGCTGGACGGCGCGAGCCATGGTGGTTTCGCCGGGATTGCCGGGTTCGCCGGCATCGAAGCGCCGGGGAACCCGCCCGGTTCCGCCGCCCTGGAGCCGGTGGGCGCCCCCGGCTCCCGGGGCGCGCGCGGCTGGACGGAGGACGCGTTCAAACTGCCCACCCGCACCACCCGCACCACCCTCGACGCCGGTGACCTGGACCGGCTGGCGCGCGGTGACGTTGCCGGCGTCTTCGGCGCCCGCTACGACCAGCGGGGGGTGAACCCGTCGGTGCGGCTCGCCCCCGGCGGCCCGCTGGTCGCCGTGTCGGAGTTCGCGCCGCGGGGCGGCGCAGCCGGCCGGGGCCAGCTACGGGCCTCGGTGAGCCAGCTGACCGGCGGCGTGGCGGACCGAGATGGGCAGCCCGGTCTGACCCACCTGGCCATCGCGGCGCTCACCGCCTCCTGGCAGGCGGTGAGCGTGTTCGCGATGGCCGCCGGTCTGCACCTGGTGATCGCGGATGCGCACCTCGACGTCGCGCTGCCCGACGAGCGGCTGGAACTCCCCGACGGGCTCGGCCGGCTGTCGATCGAGATCCACGCGCCCGGCCACGGCGCCGGGCCGGCCGCCGAGGCCGGTCTGGAGCTCGTGCTGACCGTCACCGACATCGATCTGGTGCCGCGGCCCTGGCTGCGCGGTGACGTCGAGCTGCGGGACGCCCACGGGCCGGTCGCCACGATCCGCGGGATCGCCCTGGCCGTGCGGGAACGTCCGGGCACCCCTGTGGGCCCGGCGCACGGCGGCGTCCTGCCGGCCTTCCTCGGCCGCGTGGGCGCGACCGGAGAGTCGGCGCTGCTCGGTGAGCTGCAGATGTTCCACGCGGCGCGCGGCGACCTCGCCATCGCGCTCGGTCCCGAGTTCGCCTCCGCCGCGGGCCGGACGGTCTGCCGGCTGCCCGGCGGCGGCCTGCGGCTGGTGGACCGGGTCATGCGGGTGGACGGCGCGCGAGGTCAGCTCAGCGGCGGCGCGTCGATGATCACCGAGTACGACTCGCCGGCGGACTCCTGGTACTACACCGACAGCCCCAGCCCGACGATGCCGAACATCGTGCACATGGAGACGTCGCTCCAGTTGGCGCTCCTGCTGGGCTACTACCTGGGTGCGACCCTGACCGACCCGGCCAACGACTACGTCCTGCGCAACCTCGACGGCACGGCGACCGTCCGGCGCGAGGTGGACCTGGCCGGACGCACCATCCGGCAGCGCTCGACCCTGCTGTCCACGACCGTGCTCAGCGGCGCGATCCTGCAGAACTTCCAGTACGAGCTGTTCCTCGTGCCGGGCGACGGATCCGGACCGCACGGGTCCGGCGGTGACGGCGGTGACGGCGGTGACGGCGAGCCGTTCTACGTCGGTGAGTGGTTGTTCGGCTTCTTCACGCAGCGGACGCTGGCGAACCAGAACGGTCTCGATCAGGGCGCGTTCGTGCCGACCTGGCTGGAACGCACCAGCCCGGCGCCGGCGGACCGGCGGACTATCGACGTGGCCGCCCGGCGGGCCGCGAACGCGCCGCTGTGCGCCCAGGGCGCCATGGCCCTGCTCGACCAGATCACGGTGGTGGACGGCGGCGGCGACTTCGGCCGCGGCTACCTGCACGCCGTCCGCCCCACGAGCCCGGGCGACTGGTTCTTCGCGCGGCACTTCTGGCTCGACCCGGTGATGCCCGGCTCGCTGGGCGTCGAGGCCGTCATCCAGGCGCTGCAGGAGTGGATGGTCCAGGATGGCCTGACCGACGACCTCGTCGAGCCGACCTTCGTGGTGCCGGCCGGACTGCCGATGAGCTGGCGCTACCGCGGCCAGATCCGCTCGGAGGACGGGGAGATGACGCTGGAGGTCCATATCAAGGACGTCCGCCGCGACGGTGCCCGGGCACGGGTCGTCGCGGACGCCAGCGTCTGGAAACCCGGCATGCGTATCTACGGACTGACCGACATCGCCGCCGAAGTGCGCGGTAGAGGAGCGCAATCATGGTGACGACGACAACGATGGTCCGTGGCGCGCCGACGACGCTGCGCCCTGGATCGGGCGGGCCGCGGCTCGCGCGTTCCGCCCAGGAGATCCACGACCTGCTTGCCCGGCTGGACGCGCCCTGCGTCGTGGTGAGCGAACAGGGCGGCGCGATCGCGGCCACCGACGACCCGGCGAGCCTGCGCGCGGCGGGGGCGACGGTGCTGGCTGTGGCGCCGCCGGCCCGGCCCGAGCGGCTGGGAGCCACGTCCTTCCTGACCGACCACGGGGTGCGTCAGCCCTACATGACCGGCGCGATGGCGAACGGCATCGCCTCGCCGGAGCTGGTCGTGGCGATGGCACGGGCGGGCTTCCTCGCCACGTACGGGGCGGCCGGCGTGCTGCCCGACCGGATCGACGACGCGCTCGGGCGGATCCGCCGCGAGCTCGGCCCGGCGCCCTTCGCCTGCAATCTGATCCACAGCCCGAACGAGCTGGAGCTGGAACGGGCCATCCTGGCCGCCTGCCTGCGCCACGGGGTGACCTGCGTGGAGGCGTCCGCGTTCCTCGAGCTGACCCCGCAGATCGTCGCCTACCGGGCCGCGGGGCTGCGGCCGGGCGGCACTGGCGGCGTACACGTCGGGCACCGGGTGGTGGCCAAGGTCTCCCGCGCGGAGGTGGCCGAGCTCTTCCTGCGTCCCGCCCCGGACGCGCTGCTGCGCCCGCTGGTGGCGGACGGCACCCTGACCGCCGAGCAGGCCGCGCTTGCCCGCACGGTGCCGATGGCCGACGACATCACGGTCGAGGCGGACTCCGGCGGCCACACCGACCGCCGGTCGCTCCCGGTCCTGCTTCCCGAGATCATCGCGGTGCGCGACCGGATCGCCGCCGAGCTCGGCTACCGCCGCCCGCCGAGAGCGGGAGCCGCGGGTGGCATCGGTACGCCGTCGGCGGTGTTCGCCGCGTTCGCGCTCGGCGCCGCCTACGTCGTCACCGGTTCGGTGAACCAGGCGTGCGTCGAGTCCGGTCAGTCGGCGGCGGCGCGGGCGCTGCTGGCGAAGGCGGGCCCGAACGACATCGACATGGCACCGGCCTCCGACATGTTCGAGATCGGCGCCGAGGTGCAGGTCCTGCGCCGCGGCACGATGTTCGCCGGGCGAGGCCGCCGGCTGTACGACCTCTACCGCGCCCACGACTCCCTCGACGACCTTTCGGCGGAGGATCGGGACTGGCTGGAGCGTTCGGTCCTGCGCCGGTCCGTGGACGAGATCTGGGCCGATACCGTCGACTACTTCAGCCGACGCGACCCGGAGCAGATCGAACGCGCGCAGGCCAGCCCGAAGAGACGGATGGCGCTGGTGTTCCGCTGGTATCTCGGGCTGTCCTCGGGCTGGGCGATCTCCGCCGCGCCCGACCGGATCACCGACTACCAGATCTGGTGCGGCCCGTCCCTGGGCGCCTTCAACACCTGGGCGGCCGGCAGCTACCTGGCGGACGTCGACCAGCGCAGCGCGGTGGACGTCGCGGGTGAGCTGATGCTCGGCGCCGCCTACACCGGGCGGGCCGCGGCGCTGCGGTTCGCCGGGGTGCGGCTGCCGGCGCGGGCGGCCGCCTACCGACCGCCGGCCACGCGCGAGAGCTCGCCGGCGCACCGGTACGTCCTGACGGCGGGTGCCCGGTGACCGCGCCCACGACCACGACCGGGGCCACGACCGGGGCCACTGCGGGCACGCCGGCGCCCGTGCCCGTGCCAGCCGTCGAGGCGGAGTCGACCGCGGACCGCCTCGCCTGGCATCTGTGCGGGGGATGCCGGACCCTTCTCTATGGCAAGCGGTTCCTCGCAGCCAACCGGGTCTGCCCGGAGTGCGGCTGGCATGCGCCGCTGACGGCCCCGAGCCGGCTCGCCCAGTTGCTGGACCCGGGATGGTCCGAGCTGGCGACGCCCGTGCCCGCGGATCCCGATCCGCTGCGCTTCACCGATTCGGCCCCCTATCCGGACCGGGTGCGCCAGGCCCGCGAGCGGACCGGACTGGCCGAGGCGGTCGTCTGCGCGCGGGGACGCATCGACGGCGCCGAGGTGATCGTCGCGGCGATGGACTTCCGTTTCCTGGGCGGCAGCCTGGGATCGGCCGTCGGCGAGGCCATCACCCGGGCGGGCGAGGTGGCGTTGGCCGAGCGCACACCGCTGGTGATCGTGACCGCCTCCGGCGGTGCCCGCATGCAGGAAGGCCTGCTGTCGCTGATGCAGATGGCCAAGACGAGCCAGATGCTCGGCCGGCTCGACGAGGCGGGCGTGCTCACCGTGGCACTGATCAGCGACCCGACGTTCGGGGGGTGGCAGCCTCCTTCGCCACTCTGTGTGACGTCATCGTCGCCGAGCCGGGTGCTCGCCTCGGGTTCGCCGGTCCCCGGGTGATCGAGCAGACGATCCGCCAGAAGCTGCCGCCCGGCTTCCAGATGGCGGAGTTCCTGCTGGACCACGGCATCGTGGACATGATCGTTCCCCGTGGCGACCTGCGGGCCGCGCTGTCCCGGCTCCTGCGCGTCGCCACCGGCGTTCATGAGGTGGCCGAGGGTGCCGCGGCCGAGGGAGCCGCGGCTGGGGGCATCGCGGCCGGGGGCGGCCCGTCCGACGGGCACGACGGAGCCGAGCGGGTGATCACCGAGGTGCTCCACCTGCCCGTCCGTCATCCCTGGGACGCCGTGCGGCAGGCCAGGGCACTCGGGCGCCCGAGCACCCTCGACCTGATCTCGCTTCTGCTGGACGACTTCAACGAGCTGCACGGCGACCGGGCCTCCGCCGACTGCCCGGCGATGGTCGCCGGTCTCGGCCGGTTGAGCGGAGTCGGGCTGGCCGTGATCGGCACCCAGAAGGGGCACACGGTCGCCGAGCTCAGCGAGCGGAACTTCGGCATGCCCAGTCCCGCCGGGTACCGCAAGGCGGCGCGGGTCATGCGGCTGGCGGCCAAGCTCGGCCTGCCGGTGGTCACCTTCATCGACACCGCCGGCGCCCATCCCGGCGTCGAGGCGGAGGAACGGGGACAGTCGGTCGCGATTGCCGAGAACCTGCGCCTGATGGGGGCGCTGCCCGTTCCGGTCGTCGCCGTCGTCACCGGCGAGGGCGGCAGCGGCGGGGCGCTGGCGCTCGCGGTCGCCGACCGGGTGCTGATGTGCGCGAACGCGGTGTATTCAGTGATCAGCCCGGAGGGATGTGCGTCGATCCTCTGGAAGGACGCGACCGCCGCGCCGAAGGCGGCCGAGGCACTGCGCGTGGACGCGCGCCAGCTGCTGGAGCTCGGGATTGTCGACGGGGTCGTACCCGAGCCTGACGGCGGTGCCGCGGCCGATCCCGTCCACGCCGCGGCGCTCGTCGGTGCCGCGCTGCGCGCGACGCTGGCGACGCTGGGATTGGTCGGCCCGGAGGAGCTCGTGTATCGGCGGTGGCTGCGCTTCCGTCGCTTCGGCGCGGTGGCGGGTGAGCCGGCCGGCGCGTCACCCCCGGAACGCCCGGGCAACTCCGAACACCCGGGACACGCCGAACACAGGGAGCAGAGCTCATGAGCACGACTGTGGCAGCGCGCCGCTCCGGCGCCGTCTCCTCCAACGGAAACCGGGCGGTCGACGATCCGGGCACGGCGCCGGGATGGTCGACCGCCGCGCCCGGCCCGCTGTCCGCCATCGACGCGGCGGACGTCGACACCATCCTGGCCGCGGTGCAGCACCACGCCCTTGCCCTGTACGCGAACGCGGTGCGGCCGCCGTCGCACCTGCGGGTGACCGCCGGCGACATCGTGGTGGAGCTAGCCTGGACCGACCTGGCCGAGCTCGGTGACGACCGGCGCGGGCCCGTCCAGGCGACGGCGCCGCCGCGTCGTCATCCGGTTCCCGCGCCTCGCTCCGTTCCTGGTGGTGCTGTTTCCGGTGGTGCCGTTCCCGGCGAGGTCGCGCTGGTCGAGGAGCGGTCGGCGGACTCGCCGACCGCCGGTGGTGATGCTGGCCTGAGCTACGTCACCGCGCCGAGCGTCGGGGTCTTCTACTACTACGCTCCCGAACCCGGTGCGCGGCCGTTCGTCCGGGTCGGGGACACCGTGAAGGCCGGGCAGCAGGTCGCGATCCTCGAGGTGATGAAGCTGATGATCCCCATCGAGGCGGACACGGCCGGCCAGATCGTCGAGGTGTGCCAGCCCGACGCGACGTCGGTCGAGTACGGCGAACGGCTGATCGCTATCGATCCGGACGCCCGCGGCTGATGGTCACCACCGTCCTGATCGCCAACCGGGGCGAGATTGCTCTGCGGGTCCTCCGCACCTGCCGGGAGCTCGGCCTGCGCACCGTCGCCGTCTACTCGGCCGACGACCGCGGCAGCATGGTGACCCGGCTCGCCGACCGGGCCGTCCAGATCGGTCCGGGCCCCGCCGGCCGTAGCTACCTCAACATCCCGACGATCATCGAGGCCGCCCGGCTCGCCGGTGCGGACGCCATCCATCCTGGATACGGATTCCTTTCCGAGAACGCGGACTTCGCGGAGGTCTGCGAGTCCGAGGGCATCACCTTCGTCGGACCGCCCGCGTCGGTCATGGAGAAGCTCGGGGACAAGGCCGTCGCCCGCTCGCTGATGGTTGCCGCGGGCCTTCCGCTGCTGCCCGGAAGCCATACCGCGATCGACCACGCGGACGAGGCAGAGGTGTTCGCCGACAGGATCGGCTATCCCGTGATCATCAAGGCCGCTGCCGGCGGCGGCGGTCGGGGGATGCGCGTCGTCGAGCAGCCCGAGGAGTTCCTTCGCGCCTACACCGAGACCCGGGCGGGTGCGCAGGCCGTCTTCGGCGACGGGCGGGTGTACGTCGAGCGGTACCTGCCTTCGGCTCGGCACGTGGAGATCCAGGGGCTCTGCGACCAGTACGGCAACGGCGTGTACCTGGGGGCCCGGGACTGCTCGGTGCAGCGG
>NZ_CDWRCM010000140.1:0-4642 GCF_977927585.1 Frankia sp. CcWB2
CGACCGCTCCGGCCATCGACCCGCAGCCGCGCCGGGCGCCGCGCCGGGCGCGGCTCGCGGTGGTCCGGCCGGCGCCGGGCGGGGGCCGCAAGGGTCCCTTCGTCGTGCTGCTGCTGCTCCTGCTGGCCGCTGGTCTGCTCTGCCTGCTGCTGCTGAACCTGGCGTTGATGGAGAACTCGTTCCAGGCCAACACTCTGCGCAATCGGGCGTCCGCGCTGGCGGACGAGGAACAGTCGCTGTCGGTGCGTGCCGACCAGCTCTCCGATCCGGCGTCGCTGGCCGCGCAGGCCTCCCGCTACGGCATGATCCCCGGCGGGGTACCGGCATACCTTCCGCCGGGCGCTCCGCTGCCCGCTGGTTCCCGGACCCTGACCCGGGAACCGGGCAGCGGATCCGTCCTCATCGTCGTGCCCGCATCGCCCGGCCCGAGTCCGGCCGGCGGTCCCGGGAAGAACGGCGGTCCCGGGAAGAACGGTCAGCCAGCGGCCGGCGCGACGGCGGGTGGCACCACCGGTGCCGGCGGAACCGCCCACGCCCGCCTTCCCGCCACCGGGACGGACGGTGCCGCGCCCAGTGGTCCGGCGGCCGGTGGTGCCGCGATCGGGGCGGCGGGAAAGGCCGGAGCCGGGCAGTGAGCTCGACGCCCCCGGGCTCCCCCCGGCGCGGTCGCGGACGGCTACGCCTTGTTCCTCTACCGCCACCCTCCGTGTATGGTGGTCGGTTGCGGCGGGATGTCGACGATCCGGGTCGGGGGGCCGGCGACGGGCCCGGTGCGGACGAGTACGGCGACGAGGACCACGACGGCCGGTATGCGGACGGCCGGTATGCGGGCCGGCCGGGCTCGGCGCCCCGGCGTCCCGGTCGGGTCAGCCGGCCGCGGCACCCCCGGGTCCGTCGCGCCTACCGGCTGGGCAGCCCGCGCCGGCGGCTGCGGGTGTCCATCGTGCTCATGTGCGCGGTCCTCGGCGTCCTCGGGCTGCGCCTGACCCAGCTGCAGGGTTTCTCCGCCTCCACCTACGCGGCCCAGGCCGAGGCCCAGCGGCTGCGGACCATCGTGCTGCCCGCGGCGCGCGGCGCCATCACCGACCGGGCGGGCCACACGCTCGCGCAGCACGTCGAGCTGCGGGCCGTCTACGCGAACCCGACGAACGTCAGGGACATCGCGGGGACGGCCGCGAAGCTTGCGCCGGTCCTCGACGACAGCACCGAGGCGTTGCGCAGACGGCTCACCACCGACCCGGCCGACCACATCAAGTTCGTCTACCTTGCCCGCGGGCTCACTCCGGACGTGGCGGAGAAGGTCAGCGCCCTGGGGCTGCGCGGTATCGGCATCACCGAGGAACGCGGACGCACCTACCCGTCCCGCGAACTGGCCGCGAACGTCATCGGGTTCATGCGGCACGGCGATGGTGACATCCTCGAGGGCGGCGGCGGGCTGGAGCTGGCGTATGACAAGGTGCTGCGCGGTACCGACGGCCTTCGCTGGCTGGAGGCGAACCCGGCGGGCATCGAGATCCCCTCGGGCCAGAGCCGCGAGAAGGACCCGATCCCGGGTTCCTCGCTGCGCCTGACCCTCGAGCGGGACATCCAGTGGAACGCTCAGAACGCGATCGCCGACGCGGTCCATACCTCCGAGGCCGACGGCGGCATGGTCGTCGTGATGGAGCCCCGCACTGGGGACATCCTCGCGATGGCCGACTCGCCGCAGTTCGACCCGAACAACATCACCGCCCGGGACACCCCGGCGCTGGGCAATCGGTCCACGCGGGACGCCTACGAGCCCGGCAGCGTCAACAAAGTGATCACGATGGCCGCGGCGCTGGACCGCGGTCTGATCACTTCCGAGACCCCGATGACCATCCCGCCGTCCATCACCCGGGGCGGGGTACGTATCGAGGACTCCGAGCCACACGGCGTCGAACATCTCACCGCCGCTGGCGTCCTGGCCCGCTCCAGCAACATCGGCACCGTGGAGATCTCCGAGCGGGTCGGGCGGATCGGGCTGGAGCAGACGCTGCGCTCGTTCGGGCTCGGTGCCGGTACGGGTCTGAACTTCCCCGGCGAGGGCACCGGCCTGCTGCCGGCCGCCCGGGACTGGTCGGGCAGCCAGGCCGCCACCATTTCCTACGGGCAGGGCATGTCGGCGACGGCGCTCCAGATGGCCTCGGTGTACGCGACCATCGCGAACGGCGGTGTTCGCGTGACCCCGCGGCTCGTCGACGCCATCACCGGTCCGGACGGCGTCGTCAAGGTGATTCCCCATCCGCCTGGTCAGCGCGTCGTCAGCGCGCAGACCGCGGCCACGCTCACCCGGATACTCGAGGCGGTGGCGACGAACGAGGGCACGGCGCCGCTCGCCGAGGTTCCCGGTTACCGGGTGGCCGGCAAGACGGGCACCGCCAAACGGCCCGACCCGGTGCACGGCGGTTACCAGGGCTACGTTCCCTCGTTCATCGGGTTCGCCCCGGCGGATGATCCGCGGGTGGTGGTGGAGATCGTCCTGGACAACCCGAAGAAGGGTTACTTCGGCGGTCAGGTCGCCGCGCCCGTGTTCCAACGTGTCATGTCCTTCGCGTTGACCACCCTCGGCGTGCCACAGCCGATCACCAGGCCCGCACCGCTCCTGCTCGACCTGGACAGATGATCGCGATCCGCGCCGGGACGTGGCGGGCGGGGAAGGCCGGCTGGACCACCGCCGTGCTCGGGCGCCCGTGGGGATGGCCGTGCCCGCCCCCACTAAGGTCGTGACCGTGACCTCTCCGGCACCTCGACCGGCTGCCCCGCCCGCGTGTAGCCTCGCCGATCTGCGCGCGGTGCTCGCGGCCGCGGCGCCCGTCCCGGAGCCGGCGGCGTTCGCGGATGCGGGACATTCGCCGTCGGGCACGCGTGCGGACACGGACACGGACGTGATCGTGCACGGCGTCACCCACGACTCGCGTGCGGTCCGGCCGGGCGACCTCCACGCGGCACTGCCCGGTGCCCACGCGCACGGTGCGGCCTTCGCGGCCGCCGCGGTGGCCGGCGGCGCCGTCGCCGTGCTCACCGACGCCGAGGGCGCCCGCCGGATCGCGGTCGTGCCGGCCGGCCCCCCCGGGGGAGTCCCGGTGCTTGTTAGCGACGATCCACGGCGCGACCTCGCCCCGGTGGCGGCGAGGATCTACGGTGATCCCTCCGCGGCGCTGCGCCTGCTCGGCGTCACCGGCACCAACGGGAAGACGACCACGGCCTTCCTGCTCGACGCCGGGCTGCGCGCCGCCGGCCACACCACGGGCCTGATCGGCACGATCGAGACCCGGATCGCCGACGAACGGCTGGCCTCCGCCCGCACCACCCCGGAGGCGAGCGACCTGCAGGCCCTGCTCGCCACGATGGTCGAGCGTGGCGTGGGGGCCGCCACGATGGAGGTGTCCAGCCACGCGCTGGCCCTGCACCGGGCCGACGCCCTGCACTTCGCCGGGGCGGTGTTCACCAACCTCAGCCAGGACCATCTGGACTTCCACTCCTCCATGGAGGACTACTTCGTGGCGAAGGCGTCCCTGTTCGACCCGGCCCGGACCGCCGTCGCGGTGATTGGCGTGGCGGACCGGTGGGGCCGCCGGCTCGCCGAACGGCATCCCGGCGCGATCACGTTCGCCGTCGAGGGGCCGGCCGACTGGACGGCCCGGGACGTCTCCTACGGGCCGACCGGCACGCTGCTGCGCGCCGAGGGCCCGGACGGGCTGCGGGTGGCTCTGTCGGTGCCGCTGCCCGGTGCCTTCAACGTCGCCAACGCGCTCGGCGCGCTGGCGCTGCTCGTCGCCGTCGGGGTCCCCCCGGCCACGGCGGCGGCGGGGATCGGCTCCCTGCCCGGGGTGCCCGGCCGGATGGAGCGGGTCGACGCCGGCCAGCCGTTCCTGGCCCTGGTCGACTTCGCGCACACCCCGGGCGCGGTCACAACGCTGCTAGAGACGGTTCGCCCGCTGGTGAAGGGCAGGGTCATCGTCGTGCTCGGCTGCGGTGGCGACCGCGACCGCGGCAAGCGCCCGTTGATGGGGGCTGCCGCGGCGACACTCGCCGACATCGCGATCTTCACGAACGACAATCCGCGCTCGGAGGATCCGGCGGAGATCCTCGCCCAGATGCTCGCCGGGGTCACGGCGCTGTCGGCTACGGACTCGGCTACGGACTCGGCTACGGCTACGGTCCTGGTCGAACCGGACCGCGCCGCGGCCATCGCGGCCGCCGTGGCCGAGGCCGGGCCTCAGGACGCCGTCGTTGTCGCCGGCAAGGGTCATGAGCCGGGCCAGGAACAGGCGGGGGTGGTGACCCCCTTCGACGATCGGGTCGCCCTGCGCGCCGCGCTCTCCTCGGTGGAGAGGAGATGATCCCGCTGACCCTGGCCGAGGTCGCATCGGCGACCGGCGGCCGGCTCGACGCGGTGCCCGACCCGGGCGTCACGGTGCGTTCGGTCGTCGTCGACTCCCGCGAGGTCCGCGACGGCGCCTTGTTCGTCGCCCTGGCCGGCAGCCGGGTCGACGGGCACGACTTCGCCGCCGC
The DNA here is from genome assembly GCF_977927585.1 of Frankia sp. CcWB2. Lineage (NCBI taxonomy): Bacteria > Bacillati > Actinomycetota > Actinomycetes > Frankiales > Frankiaceae > Frankia > Frankia sp. CcWB2. Next base: position 4,537 of record NZ_CDWRCM010000140.1, read on the forward strand.
CGCCGTCGCCGCCGGCGCGCCCGCTGTGCTCGCCGCCCGGCCGGTGGGCGCGCCGGCCGTCATCGTCCCCGATCCGCCTTCGGCGCTCGCCGCGCTCGCCGCGCAC
>NZ_CDWRCM010000140.1:5199-10513 GCF_977927585.1 Frankia sp. CcWB2
GTCCGTGACCTGGCCGCCGCCACCGTGGTCGCCGTGACCGGGTCGGCGGGCAAGACGACGACCAAGGACTTGCTCGCCGACGTGCTGGCCGGGCTCGCCCCGACGGTGGCCGCGCCCGGCTCGTTCAACAACGAGATCGGACTGCCGCTGACGCTGCTGCGCACCGAGCCGGACACGGCGTTCGTCGTCTTGGAGATGGGTGCCCGCGGCCCGGGGCACATCGTCACCCTCTGCGCGGTGGCCCGCCCGGCGGTGGGGGTGGTCCTCAACGTCGGCAGTGCCCACCTGGGCGAGTACGCCGACGGCCGGCTGGGGATCGCCGCGGCCAAGGGCGAGCTTGCCGAGGCCGCGAGCGAGGCCGTCGTGCTCAACGCCGACGACCCGCTGGTCGCGGCGATGGCGGCTCGGACGACGGCCGAAGTGATCACTTTCGGGGAGGGCGGACGGGCCGACGTGCGGGCCGGTGCCGTCGATGTCGACCGGCTGGGCCGCGCCTCGTTCGACTTGCTGGCGTACGGCGAGCACCACCGGGTGGCCCTCGGGCTCGCCGGCGCGCACCAGGTGCCGAACGCGTTGGCCGCGGCGGCCGTCGCGATCCGGTTGGGGCTGTCCCCGGATCGGGTCGCCGCGGCGCTGTCCGCCGCCCGTCCGCGCAGCCGGTGGCGGATGGAGGTGACCACCACTGCGGCCGGGGTGGTGGTCGTCAACGACGCCTACAACGCGAACCCGGAGTCGATGCGGGCGGCGCTGAAGGCGTTGGTGGGCATGCGGGGGAAGGGCCGGGCGTTCGCGGTGCTCGGTCCGATGGGGGAACTCGGTGACGCCGCCGCCGCCGAGCACGACGTGCTCGGCCGGTTCGCGGTCCGCCTCGGGGTCGATCGACTGATCGCGGTGGGTCCGGCGGCCCGCCGCATCCACCTGGGCGCCTCGCTGGAAGGCTCCTGGGATGGGGAGTCGGTGGAGGTGACCGACGCCGACGAGGCGGTGGCCCTGGTGGCCGCGCAGGCCGGACCGGACGACGTGGTACTGGTCAAGGCCAGCCGGTCCTTCGGTCTGGAACGCGTCGCCGAGGCGTTGGTGACCAGATTCGGCGTCCTCGGCGCCGGGATCGAGGGGACATGACGGCGGACGGCTGGCTCCACACACGCGGACCCGCGCGGGTGACGCACGCGTGAGAGGCGTTCTTATCGCGGCCATGGTCGCGTTGGTCGTGTCGTTGCTGGGCACACCCTGGGTGATCCGGCTCTTCCGCCGGCAGGGATACGGCCAGGAGATCCGCGAGGACGGGCCGTCCAGCCATCTGACCAAGCGGGGCACCCCCACGATGGGGGGCACCGTCATCATCGTCGCTACCCTGGCCGGGTACTTCCTGGCCCACCTGGTGACCGGTATCGGGTTCACCGCGTCGGGTCTGCTTGTGCTGATGGTGATGACCGGACTCGGCCTGGTCGGCTTCCTGGACGACTACATCAAGATTCGTAAGCAGCGCAGCCTCGGGCTCACCGCCCGGATGAAGTTCACCGGGCAGGCCGCGGTCGCGATCGTCTTCGGCCTGCTAGCCGTCCGGTTCAAGAACGACGCCGGGCTGCTCCCCGGCTCGACGTACATCTCGATCGTGCGGGACACGAGCTTCTCCGTCGGCATCATCGCCTTTCCCCTGCTGGCCTGGATCATCATCGCCGCGACCTCTAACGCGGTGAACCTCACCGACGGCCTCGACGGCCTCGCGGCCGGCACCTCGGCGATGGTGTTCGGCGCGTACGTCATCATCTCCTTCTGGCAGTTCGGCAACCTGTGCGAGCCGCACGCGGCCGAGGCGGGCTGTTACCTCGTGCGTGATCCCCTCGACGTCGCGCTGGTCGCGGCGGCGGCGATGGGGGCCTGTTTCGGGTTCCTGTGGTGGAACGCCAGCCCGGCGAAGATCTTCATGGGGGACACCGGGTCGCTCGCGCTGGGCGGCGCCTTCGCCAGCATCGCGATCGTCAGCCGGACCGAGTTGCTTCTCGTCGTCCTCGGCGGCCTGTTCGTCATCGAGACCCTGTCCGTGATGATCCAGGTCGCGTTCTTCAAGGCGACGAGGAAACGCGTGTTCAACATGGCGCCGATCCATCACCATTTCGAGCTTGCCGAATGGCCCGAGACGACGGTGATCATCCGATTCTGGATCGTCTCGGGACTCGCGGTGGCCTTCGGCCTGGGCCTGTTCTACGCGGAGTTCCTCTCCCACGGAGGTGGCTGACGCCATGACGGGCGACGGCCAGGGCCCGGGCGACCTCGCGACCCCGACCTCCTGGGCGGGTCTGCCCGTGCTGGTCGTCGGGATCGGGGTCTCCGGGCTCGCCGCGGCTCGGGCACTGCTTGCCCGCGGCGCGCGGGTCCGGGTCGTCGACGCCGACGACTCCCCACGTCACCAGGGTGCGGCCGCGACGCTGCGGGCGCTCGGGGCCGAGGTGGACCTCGGCGGCCTGCCGGCCGATCCCGGGGACAGCACGCTGGTCGTCACCTCGCCCGGCGTCCCGCCGACGGCCCCGCTGATCATCGGGGCGGCCGGCGCCGGGATCCCGGTCTGGGGGGAGGTGGAGCTCGCCTGGCGGTGGCGGGGTGGGAGCCGGTGGCTCGCCGTCACGGGAACGAACGGCAAGACGACAACCACCGAGATGCTCGGCGCGATGCTCGCCGCCGGTGGCCGGCGATCCACCACCGCCGGGAACATCGGGACCCCGATCGTGGACGCGGTCGCCGCCGAGCCGCCCTACGAGACCCTCGCGGTGGAACTGTCCAGCTTCCAGCTCCATTACACCCACACCATGGCCCCCCTCGCCGCGGCCGTGCTCAACGTCGCCCCCGACCATCTCGACTGGCACGGGGGCGCGGCGGCCTATGCGGCGGCGAAGGCGAGGATCTGGCGTCGTCCCGGGACGACCGCGATCGGCAATGCCGACGACGCCACCAGCGCGGACCTGCTCGCCGCCGCTCCGGGGCGGCGGGTCCTGTTCGGTCTCGACCCGGCGGCCCGGCCGCGGCCCGGCCTGACCGTCGTCGACGGCCATCTCGTCGACGACGCCTTCGGCGGCGGGCGGCTGGTCGCCGTCCGCGACCTCGCGCTGACCAGCCCGCACATGATCTCCAATGCGCTGGCCGCCGCCGCGCTCGCCCGCGCCGAGGGCGTTGGCCCGGCCGCGATCGGCACGGCGATTGTCGCCTTCCGGCCCGGCGCCCACCGCAACGCCGAGGTGGCCGTCATCGACGGGGTCCGCTGGGTGGATGACAGCAAGGCGACGAACCCACACGCCGCTGCCGCGTCGTTGGCCGGCTACCCCTCGGTGGTATGGATCGCGGGCGGCCTCAACAAGGGCCTCGCCTTCGACGATCTCGTCCGCGACGCGCGCCGGGTGCTGCGCGCCGCGGTCCTCATCGGGCGCTGCGCTGATGAGATCGCCGCCGCTCTCGCCCGACACGCCCCCGATGTCCCCGTGGAACGGGCTGACGGCATGGACGATGCGGTGAAGGCTGCGGCGGCGTTCGCGACCACCGGTGACACGGTGCTCCTGGCACCGGCCGCGGCCTCGATGGACATGTTCCGGGACTACGCGGCGCGCGGAGATCTGTTCGCGGCGGCGGTCCGCGCACGAGAGGGGTAACCGTGGCGGGGTCGGGAGCGTCGTCGCCGCCGTCCACCGGGACGTCGGCGCGGCCCGCGCGGGCGGCGCGGGCGGCGCGAGGGCCCAAAGCCGTGCGAACCGGCTCCGCGGCCGAGCCCGACTCCGCCGGTGGGGGAACCGGCGCGGCGGACGGGGCCGAAGCACGGCTGCCGCTGCTCGACCGGCCGTTGGCGTCCTACTACCTGCTGCTGTCCTCGGCCGGTCTGCTACTGGTGCTCGGCCTGGTCATGGTCCTGTCGGCGTCGAGCGTGCGCTCCTACGCCGACTCCGGCTCCTCCTACACGCTGTTCATCCGGCAGGCGATCTGGGTCGCGATCGGTCTGCCGGTGGTCGCCGTTGCCTCCCGGCTGCCCGTGCGGGTCTTCCGCGCCTTTGCCTACCCGTTGTTGCTCGGGACCGTGCTGATGCTGATGGTGGTGCTCATCCCGGGTATCGGCAGCGTGCGCGGTGGCGCCCGTCAGTGGATCGTCGTCGGGCCGATTACGATCCAGCCCAGCGAGTTGGCGAAGATCGCCCTTGTGCTGTGGTGCTCGGATCTGCTGGTCCGCAAACGGCGGCTGCTGTCCGACCCCAAACACCTGCTCGTTCCGCTGGTCCCGGTGTTCCTGTTCATCGACCTGCTGCTGCTGCTCGAACCGGATCTCGGCGGGGCGATCTGCGTGACCGTCGTGCCGTTGACCGTGCTGTGGGTGATCGGTACCCCGATGCGCCTCTACACCGGGATCCTGGGATCGATGGCCGCCGCGGCGGCGGTCCTCGCCGTGGTCGAGCCCTACCGCATCCGGCGCCTGCTGTCGTTCACCGATCCGTTCGCCGACGCGCACGGCGACGGTTTCCAGGCTGTGCAGGGCATCTATGCCCTGTCGACCGGCGGCTGGTGGGGGGAGGGCCTCGGCGCCTCCCGGGAGAAGTGGCCGCAGTTACTGCCTGCGGTGCACACCGACTTCATCCTCGCGATCATCGGCGAGGAACTCGGGCTGGTCGGCAGCTTGGTGGTGGTGGGTCTGTTCGGCGTGCTGGGATACGCGGGACTGCGGATCGCGCACCGTTGTGACGAGCTGTTCGTCCGGCTCGCCGCCGCAGGGGTCACCGCCTGGATCCTCGTCCAGGTGATGGTCAACATGGGTGCCGTCGTGGGTCTGCTGCCGATCACCGGCGTCACCCTTCCGCTGGTGTCGTTCGGTGGCTCCGCGTTGCTGCCGACCCTCGCGGCCCTCGGCATGCTGCTCTCCTTCGCCCGGTCCGAGCCGGCCGCGGCCGAGTTCTTGTCCCGACGGGCCGAGGAACGCCACGCCGCGCGCCTCGCCGCGGCCGGCCGGCGCCGCCATCGCTGGCGGGGCCGCCGGGGCCGCCGGGGCCGCCGACCGGACCTCGGCCTCGTACCGGTCGACGGCGCGCGGTCGGGTCCGGTGGGTCCGGTGGGTCCGATGCCGGAGTCCGGGTCGGGGCGTTCGTCGGGGCGCATATCATCCCGCGTGCGGGCTCGGGTGACCGGGACCGGGCTGCCCGGGAGACGGCGTGATGTGTCATCGTCTTGACCGATGTTGCGAAGCGTAGTGCTCGCCGGCGGCGGGACAGCCGGCCACGTGGAACCCGCACTCGCCGTCGCGGACGCGCTGCGGGCGACCGACTCCCGGGTGCGGCTGACCCTG
>NZ_CDWRCM010000140.1:10755-12321 GCF_977927585.1 Frankia sp. CcWB2
CTCGGCACCACGACCGGTCTGGAGGCGCGCTTGGTGCCCGCCCGGGGCCATGAGCTGGCGACGGTGCCGAAGGTCCCGATGCCGCGCCGCCCCACCCCGGCCGTGTTCAAGCTGCCCGCCCGGTTCTTCGACGCGATCCGTCAGGCAGGGGAGACCCTCGACCGGGTTCGGGCGGACGTGGTCGTGGGGTTCGGTGGATACGTGTCCGCGCCCGCGTACCTCGCCGCCCGGCGCCGCGGCATCCCGATCGTGGTGCACGAGGCGAACCCGCTGCCGGGGCTGGCCAACCGGCTCGGCGCCCGGCTCACCCCGTTCGTCGCCACATCCTACCCGAGCACGCCCCTGCGCGACGCGACGCTCACCGGGATCCCGCTGCGGGGGGAGATCCTCACCCTCGACCGTTCCCCGGCCGCGATGCGGGCCGCCCGGGCGCGCTACGGGCTCGACCCACACCGGCCGACCCTGCTCGTCTTCGGCGGCTCGCAGGGCGCCCGCTCGCTCAACCAGGTGATGACGGCGGCGGCGCATCCCCTTGCCGCCGCCGGGATCCAGGTGCTGCACGCGACCGGGCCGAAGAACTTCGACGAGGTCGCCGCGGCGCTGCCCCTCGACCTACCCACGCCGTACGAGCTGCGGCCGTACCTCGACCACATCCCCTCGGCCTATGCCGCGGCCGACATGACCCTGTGCCGGTCGGGCGCGATGACGTGCGCGGAACTCGCCGCGGTGGGGCTCCCGGCGGTCTACGTCCCCTTGCCGCACGGCAACGGTGAGCAGCGCCGCAACGCGCTGCCGACGGTGGAGGCCGGCGGTGGTCTCCTCGTCGACGACGCCGAGCTCAGTGCGTCCTGGCTGCTCGAGAACGCGCTGCCGGTGCTCATCTCCGCCGAACGGCTGGCGAAGATGTCGGCCGCCTGCGCCGGCAGCGGCCATCCCCAGGCCGCCGCCGCGATCGTCGCCATGATCCGGGACGCCGCCGCCACCCGGCGGCGATCCCGCCCGCGGCACGCGGCTCCCTGACCGCTCCGCCGTCGCTGACCGCTGGGCAGCCAAGGGGGCGCCCAACGCTGGCCGGTCACCGCAGCGTGACCAGCACGACCACCGGGATCTCCCGTTCCACCTGCTCCTGGTGGCCGCGGATTCCCGGCATCGTCTCGACCAGTGCCTCGTAGAGCCGCTGCCGCTCGTCCCCGGTGGCGGTCGACGCCTCGGCCTCGAATCGGTCGGTGCCGAGCTCCACCACGACTTTCGGCTCGGCCGTCAGGTTCTGGTACCAGTCCGGATGCCGCGGGGCGGCCATGTTGGACGCGAAGACGACGATGCGGCCGGGACCGCCGTCCACGACGTACCCCAGCGGGGCGGTGTGCTCCTTCCGGCTGCGCCGTCCGGTCGTCGTCACGAGCACCAGCCTGGAACCGGGCAGCGTCTTCTCCAACGCGCCGCCAGTCGCCCGGTACTCGGCGATCACGGTCTGGTTGACCGCCCTGACGTCGAAGCCAGGTCTGCGCGGGTCCTGCGTGTCGGCCATCGTCTCGATCCTCACCTGTCGCCGCCGGCCATGCCGGC
>NZ_CDWRCM010000141.1:0-11351 GCF_977927585.1 Frankia sp. CcWB2
GGCTGCCCCGATGAACTTCCCAAACAGGCCCTAGTGTCCGCGGCGGCGATGCGGAACTCAACGCGTCATCGAGTGGAACATGGGGTACCGCGAAAGCCCCGGGGCGTAGCCGAATCGGGGACGGCGGTGGACCCCGATGAAGCCAAGCGCGGTGGGGTTCATCACGGACAGTGCTGATGCGCTGGGTAACTCCTCCGGGGGGTCCGGACCGGGCGCGCCGGAACCAGGTGCGCCCGGATGCAGAAGGTCAACGCGGTGGGCCCGGAGAATGAAACCCGAGGTCGCGGGGCCGAGATCGGGCGCCAAGGGGATCCGGCGCGCGGCCCGGCGCCCAGCCGGGGTGGCCCGGAGGTACCGATCCGAATGCGGTGGGCCGGATGGGCCGGCCTGGAGGTGATGGCCCCAACGCGGTGGGCTCCATCGCGCGGGCCCACCTTCCGGGCCCCACCTTCCGGACCCGCTACCCGGGGCTCCGCGCCGGGTGGGCCCCGCGGGGGTCCGGTCCGGCACCGGGGAGCCCGCAGGTGGCTCCGTCGGCGCAGGGGAGGCCCCGAATGGCCCCGGATGCCCGGGCAATCCGGATAATCCCGGGGCCGGGCGCTCCGGGGCCTGGGTGGGTCGGTCAGCCCGAGATCGGCCGCTCGTCCTGCTCGGTGCTGGCCACGATCCTGGTGCCGGCCACGATCGCCTCGGGCCCGTTCAGGCCGGCCTCGCCGGCGCGCAGCCCGAATCGCCTGATCGCGTCCCCGACCGTGGTGGCCTTGACCTCACCGGCCCGGACGAGGGCTTCCAGGGTCGCGACGACGATCGACTCGGCGTCGACCTTGAAGTGCCGGCGCAGGGCGGCCCGGGTGTCGGAGCGGCCGTACCCGTCAGTGCCCAGCGAGGTGAACGGCTGCGGAACCCACCGGGAGATCTGGTCGGGCACCGCGCGCATCCAGTCGGAGACCGCCACGACCGGGCCGGCGGCCCCTTCGAGAGCGCGGGTCACGTACGGCACGGCATCGTCGGCCTCGGGGTTGAGCAGGTTGGCACGGTCGCAGTCGAGCGCCTCCCGCCGAAGCTCGTTCCACGAGGTCACCGACCACAGGTCGGCGGCGACCCCGAAGTCGGCGGCAAGGATCTCCTGCGCCGCCAGCGCCCAGTGGATGGAAGTCCCGCTGGCCAGCAGTTGGGCCCGCGGCGGGGAGTCCACGCCGGCCCCCGCCGCCGGAAGCCCGCGGACCAGGCCCTCGGCCGAGCGGAACCGGTACATTCCGGAGATGATCTGCGCCGGGTCGAGACCCGCGGGCTCGGCCGGCTGCGGCACCGGCTCGTTGTAGACGGTGAGGTAGTAGAAGACGTTGTCGTCCCGCTCGCCGTACATTCGGTCGAGCGCCTCCCGGACGATGTGCGTCACCTCGAAGGCGAAGGCGGGGTCGTAGGCCACGCAGGCCGGGTTAGTCGAGGCCAGGAGCAGGGAGTGGCCGTCCTGGTGCTGCAGGCCCTCGCCGTTGAGGGTGGTCCGACCGGCGGTCGCCCCGAGCAGGAACCCGCGGCCGAGCTGGTCGCCGAGCGCCCACATCTGGTCGCCGGTGCGCTGGAAGCCGAACATCGAGTAAAAGACGTAGACCGGGATCATGTACTGCGCGTGGGTGGCGTACGCTGTGCCGGCGGCGATCACCGAGCCCATCGACCCGGCCTCGCTGATGCCCTCGTGCAGTATCTGACCGGTCTCGGACTCCTGGTAGGACAGCAGCAGTTCGCGGTCGACGGCCTCGTATCGCTGCCCGTGCGGCGAGTAGATCTTCGCCGTCGGGAACATCGCGTCCATGCCGAAGGTGCGGGCCTCGTCGGGGATGACCGGCACGAAACGCGCGCCCATCTCCTTGGTCTTCATGAGGTCCTTCAGCAGCCGGACGAAGGCCATCGTCGTGGCGACGGGCTGTTTGCCGGAGCCCTTCCGGAGCTCGTCGAAGATCTTCGCTGGCGGCTGGGGGAGCGGCTTGGCCCGCACGACCCGCCGCGGGATCGACCCGCCGAGTGCGGCCCGGCGTTCCCGCATGTACGCGATTTCCTCGGAGTCCGGCCCGGGGTGGCAGTAGGGCGGCAGGTCACCTGACAGCGCCGAGTCCGGGATCGCCAGATAGAGCCGGTCGCGGAACTCCTTGAGCTCGCTCTTGGTCAGCTTCTTCATCTGGTGGGTGGCGTTGCGGGCCTCGAAGTCCTTGCCCAGGGTCCAGCCCTTGATGGTGTGCGCGAGGATGACCGTGGGCTGGCCCGCGTGCTCGGTCGCCGCCTTGTAGGCCGCGTAGAGCTTGCGGTAGTCGTGGCCACCGCGGGAGAGCTTGCGCAGATCGTCGTCGGAGAGGTCCGCGACCATCCGGCGCAGCCGGGCGTCCGAGCCGAAGAAGTGCTCCCGGATGTATTCGCCCGACGACGTCGAGTAGGTCTGGAACTGCCCGTCCGGCGTGGTGTTCATGCGGTTTACCAGCACGCCGTCGGTGTCCTTGGCCAGCAGCGGGTCCCAGTCGCGGCCCCAGACCACCTTGATGACGTTCCAGCCGGCGCCCCGGAACAGCGACTCCAGCTCCTGCATGATCTTTCCGTTGCCGCGGACCGGGCCGTCGAGGCGCTGCAGGTTGCAGTTGACCACGAAGATGAGGTTGTCGAGCTCCTCGCGGGCGGCCACGCCCAGCGCGCCGATCGACTCCGGCTCGTCCATCTCGCCGTCGCCGAGGAACGCCCACACCCGGCTGTTCGAGGTGTCCTTGATCTGGCGGTTGAGCAGGTAGCGGTTGAACCGGGCCTGATAGATGGCGTTGATCGGCCCGATCCCCATCGAAACCGTGGGAAACTCCCAGAAATCAGGCATAAGCCGCGGGTGGGGGTAGGACGACAGGCCGCCCGACTCGCCCTCGCGCCGGAAGGCGTCGAGCTGCTTCTCCGTCAGCCGGCCTTCCAGGAAGGCGCGGGCGTAGATGCCCGGGGACGCGTGACCCTGAATAAAGATCTGGTCACCCGAGGCGCTTCCCGGCGAGGAACTGAGATGGTCCTTGCCGCGGAAGAAATGGTTGAAGCCCACCTCGTAGAGGCTCGCGCTCGAGGCGTAGGTCGCGATGTGACCGCCGACATTGAACTCGGGGCGGTTGGCGCGGCTCACCATGATGGCCGCGTTCCACCGGATATAGGCCCGGATGCGGCGTTCGATGTGCTCGTCGCCGGGGAACCAGGGCTCCTGCTCCGGGCTGATGGTGTTGATGTAGTCGGTGCTGGTGAGACCGGGAACACCGACCGCCTTCTCCCGGGCCCGTTCGAGGAGCTTCAGCATGATGAAGCGGGCCCGGCCGCGGCCGGACTCCTCGATGACGGCGTCGAGCGACTCCAGCCACTCGCTGGTTTCGGAGGGATCGATGTCCGGCAGCTGACTCGGTAGCCCGTCGGTGATGACCGAGAACTTCCGGGTTGTGTCCTGCATCACGCCTTCTCCTGCTCCTCGAGCTTCCCGGGGCCGTCGCGATCATGCGAAAAGGTCCTGATCGTACGATCGCCGGCCTAGTTGTCCCTTTTGCAACGCACCGGGTGGGAACATGCATGATCAATGCGCCGCCGCATCCCGGCCGCTCGCTCATCCCATACAATGCCTGAACTCTGGGTGATCGACCGACCCTTGACGGCCGAGGGGGGAGGTTACCCGGAGAACGGGTATGTCATGGACCATCGTGCTCCATCGTGCTCCATCGTGCTCCATCGCGGCGGCCTCGTCACGTACGTCTTGGTTACTTCCGGGTCGAGACCTGGGCGATGTGCGTTGCGTTGTTGGCCTGTCGTCCGTAGTGCGGCCGATGCCGGGCCCCGCGGTGGTGGACAATCACCCTGATGGCGACCCGGATGAAGACGACGACGCTGTCCGTGCGCACCGGCCGGCGAGAAAGTGTGGTGGATCTCACACCTGATGCGCGGCGGTTCCTTGCCGGTTCCAGCGACGGGTTGCTGTCGGTCTTCGTGCCGCATGCCACGGCCGGCGTGGCCATCCTCGAGTTGGGTTCCGATAGTGATATCGACCTGCTCGCGGCGCTCGCGGATCTGCTCCCCGCCGACGGCAGATGGCGCCACGCGCATGGAACGTTCGGTCACGGCCGCTCGCATGTGATGCCGGCCATCATCCCGCCCTCGTTGACGGTGCCGGTGATCGACGGCCGCCTCGCGCTCGGGGTCTGGCAGTCCATTGCGCTGGTGGACCTCAACGTGGACAACCCCGATCGAACGGTCCGGCTGTCGTTCCTGGCGGGATGATTCCGCTCTCTCCGGGGTACTGGCGGGGAGTCACACCAGGCTGACCACGCCGTCGCTTGTCCACAACCGACGGCGTGGCACTTGCGCAGTCACCGGAAGGTCCGGTGGACTAGGTTGAGGCGCACCAGCCGATGAGGATCATCGTTGGATGCGTCCACCGAGACGGGACGCCCTCGCGGTTACGCGGAGCGTCAACATACGAGCAGGAGGTAGTGGAGGGTGAGTCCGACCGCGGCGAACGCCGAGGGTCAGCGCCGAGCGGAGCGGCTGGGAGTCTCCGCCGGGACCCAGGTGCAGTCGCTCAACGAGGACGACGACATCGCCCAGGACCTGCTGGACGCCGTCACGAGCGCCAGCGGGACCGAGCTTGTCCCCGAGGACTCCGACGACGTCGTCGACATCGTCCTGCTGTGGTGGCGGGAGGATGACGGGGACCTGGCGAACGCCCTCATCGACGCACGGCGGCAGCTGTCCGACGACGGCGTGATCTGGCTGCTGACGCCCAAGGCCGGGCGTGCCGGCCATGTCGAGCCGAGTGATGTGCTGGACGCGGTGCCCACCGCGGGTCTCGTCCAGACCAGCACGTTGAGCGTCGCCCAGGAGTGGTCCGGCCAGCGGCTGGCGGCGCCGAAGTCGCAGCGGGTGCGCCACCGCTGACCTAAGGTGCCCGGTCCGGCCGGCCCGGCCGGGCATGGGTCGGTCCGGTCCGGTTCCCTCGGTTTCGGGGTCCGGGTCGAGGCGGGCGTGCACCGCCGTGCTCGCGCCTCGGGGACGGATGCGGGGTGTATGGGCGCCTCCGGCCGCCGCGGGCGGCGCTCGGGGTGGGCCGGGCGGCGGGCGGTCACTGGTAGAGCGGTTACCGGTAGAGCGGCACCTGCTGGCCCTCGACCGCCCCGGGGTAGCGGTCCCAGATGCGGTTGATTCCGAACTGAAGGACCAACGCGCCGCCGCCGATGAGGAAGAGAGCGAAGGCCAGGACCGGATTCGTCTCGGCTACCCCGGCCGCACGCTGGGCGCTACGGACGCGGGTGCCGAGCCGCCAGGCCGCGACGAACGGTGGGAAGATGATCATCCAGCCGATCAGGAAGGCCAGCAGCGACAGCGTCGGGTTCACCTCGATGCGCCGGTCATACTCGGCGAGCTCTTTGTTCGTCCGGTAGATCCAGACGAACGGGTAGACACCCAGGGTCATCAGAGGAAGACCCAGCCACACCGCGAAGGGGTTGCGCCTCCTCCCGAGTAGGCCGGACCCCTGGAACGTGTCGGGGGAGCCAGGTGGTCCGGCCAGGCCCGGTGTCCCATAGTCGGGGGTGGCGGGGTAGCCTTGCTGCGGTTCGTGGCCGGTCAGAGACTCACGAAACGCATAGATCGGAAATCCGCCGGTGGATGTGCCCGGTCCGTCGATCGGGTGAGGTTCCTGGGCGGGGTATCCGTGCGGGGTGGAACTCTGATTGGTCAAAGTGGCCCTGTCCTCATCGGTGTCCATACCAGTGGCGGCCGCGGGGCACGGCACCATGCCCCCACGCATGTCCGGCCGGTGCGGCTCCCGCGTCGATCGGCCAGACTAGGGCACTCTGGCCTCGAAAACCCGCACACCCGCCGCATCGGGGTCACCGGACCGGGAAGGACACCTTCCATCCCGGTCTGATCGCCGTGATCTGATTGCCGAGTACGCGGGTGAACATCCAGGTCGGGTGCGGTTCCAGGCGATATGGCGGAGATCCGGAAGGTCGTGTAGGGCACGCCGCGGATGGGCGGCCAGCTTCGAGGTAGCCGGCAATGGCATGCTGGATCGGGACATCCGTGCCGATCGGTGAGTACCCTCGCCGGATTTGGCGCGGGGCCCGTCGCCGTAGTGATCATCCGTTGTGGTCACCGGTCCCTGATCAGTTCCCCACCTGTGGAGAGGAAGAGCCCATGGCCGTCGAGGTTGGCTCCGTCGCCCCGGACTTCTCACTGAAGGACCAGAACAACGAGGTTGTCACGCTGTCCGAGTTCCAGGGTAAGCGCAACGTGGTCCTGCTGTTCTACCCGTTGACCTTCACCGGCGTCTGCCAAGGCGAGCTGTGCTCCGTGCGGGACGATCTCGCTTCGTTCCAGAACGACGACGTCCAGGTGCTGGCCGTGTCGGTCGACTCGCCGTTCGCCCACAAGGTCTGGGCCGACCAGCAGGGCTACGAGTTCCCGCTGCTCGCCGACTTCTGGCCGCACGGCGCCGTCGCGAGCGCGTACGGCGTCTTCAACGCGGAGCGGGGCATCTCTCTGCGGGGCACCTTCGTCATCGACAAGGAGGGTGTCGTCCGCTGGAAGGTCGTCAACAACATCCCCGACGCGCGGGACCAGGCCGAGTACCTCAAGGCGCTCGCCATCCTCTAAGATCGTCCTTGCGGGAGCCGGCCTGCGTCTGGGGAGTCGTGGAGGGCCGGCTCCCGCCGGCTCCCGCCGGGGCTCGCCGCTGCGTAGTCTTAGTTGACCTCGTCATCTCCCGGGCGCGTAGCTCAGCGGGAGAGCGCTCGCCTTACAAGCGAGTGGTCGCAGGTTCGATCCCTGCCGCGCCCACGGGCTGGTCTTTCATGCTTGCTTCCCTTCGGGAAGCTTCGCCGCCAGCCGCGATGTCTGCTGGGGCCGAGCCCCCCCATGCCCCCCATGGCGGCAATCGGGGCGCTCGAAAGCCGTGAATCGCCGCGGGTGTAGCAACGGGTGTAGCAACGCGCCCGGGGCCACCGTGGGGGAGTGGTCCGGTCAGGCGCCGCTCGGGTGGTCGTTGAGACGGGTGAGCGCGGCGCGCTTGTCCGCCACCTCGCCGCGAATGGGCGGTATGAGATCAGCGTGAGCGGACGGCCGTAGCTGGTCGCGTAGACACCGATCCGCACCGCGAAACCGTTGCAGTCCTTGCAGAGCTGGAGCCAGACCGTCACCGGTCGAGGCCGTCGATGGCGTGTGCGCGGATCGCGGCGAGGATCTGATCCCAGATCGTGGCGGGCAGGCGGATGTCCCGGAGGCCCAGCTAGCCGTAGCGCAGGTCAACGTGGCCGTCCGCGTGGCGGACCAGGCTGCCGGCGACCGCCCACTCCGTCCACTCGGCGGTCAGCGTGGTGAACGTGGCCACGCGGGCCTCTTGGACGAGGCCGGACCAGATGACGCCGGGCATCCGGAGCTCGTGGACCTCGCCGGCATACCGGTACTGGATGACGGCTTCCGCGCCGTCGCGGGCGAATTGGGCCGCGGGGGCGCAGGCCGCCCGGCGCCAGTCCAACGGTGTGCCCACTGGGGTGCCGGGGTCGGTTCACCCCATGCGTCTGTCTCCTCGCGTGTGATGGAGCCTCCCCACCCGCGAGCCGGCACCCCGGGGACGAGCCGGGGCGGAGGGACTTCGCGGGCGGGGAGGGATGGAGGGGGCCGCCGGCATCATTGGCGGCGGCCCCGGTCTGGGGATGGGCGGGGGCTGTGGTGCCTCCCCGCCTGCGACCGTGCTCACGGAGTGCCCTGACGAAGGGCGTGCAGGCGGGGAGGGATCAGGTGGGGCCGCCTCGGGGAAGGGACGGCCCCGGTCTCAGGGGCCGTTGACACGGCGAAGCGGAACGACCCGGTAGCCGACGATGTCGGGCAAGGTCTGGGCGTGCTCGTCGGCGAGCCGGGCCGTGGGCCAGCCGGTCAGGGTTTCGACCGGACGCCCATCGGCGTCGAGCACGGAGATCGAATAGTTCGCCGGTGTGTCCCGCACGGGAATCCAGTTCGCTCCGGGCCGGCGGGTCGGCAGGGCCCGGGAGGGGGAGGGTGCCCGCGAGCGGTGGGGCCCGCTTCTCCTCCCGGTATAGGTGGCCGCCTTCCAC
This sequence comes from Frankia sp. CcWB2, assembly GCF_977927585.1. Classification (NCBI taxonomy): domain Bacteria; kingdom Bacillati; phylum Actinomycetota; class Actinomycetes; order Frankiales; family Frankiaceae; genus Frankia; species Frankia sp. CcWB2. The sequence goes on from NZ_CDWRCM010000141.1 coordinate 8,109, forward strand.
CCGCCCGGCGATCCGCAGGGAGAACCCGTCAGCGTCACGAATCCTCCCTGGCCTCCGGATGCCGGCCGGCACATCCGCCGGTAAGGACATGACACACTGCGCACCAGATCTGCTGCAGAATGCAGCCGTTTCTTCATGCATGCAGATGACGGCCATGACAGGGCATCGCTTGACAGGAGGACAAGGCGATGGATCCTCAGAGACAAGCACGGTCACAGTTCGTGACGTATCTTCGAGGCTTGATCGCAAATCGACAGAACGATCACAGTAAGTTGCACCGGAAGACGGGGATCCCGCGCCAAGTAATCGGCGAACGGCCACCAGCTACCGTCACCCAGAGTTGTCGCAGACCTCAACCGGGAGCTGAAGTCCGACGGCGAACTGATCCGCCTGTGGAAGGAAGCGAAGCTCGAAAAGACAGCAGAAGATCTTGAATACGCCCTGCCGGGACCCGCAGGGTCGACCCGGGAGGCCTTGACAATAGCCGATCATCCTTACCTGGCTGCGCGACTCGCCGCCTACGAAGTTCGAGGACTGGTCGCGCTCGGAGACGAAGCCGGCGCACGAAAAGCGCTCGCGCTCATGCATGACCACGTCGTGGCCAGTCCCCCGCTACCCGGAGCATCACCGTTCGGACCCGCCCACGCCGACCAGTCGACAGCGCGGACTCTCGCCCCTCTCCGGCATGGCGAGGCGGCCGAGGCGATGGCGCGCGCATCGGTCGACGCCTACCAACGAACCGGTGGTGGATTCGAAGACCTCGGGAACGCCATGCTCAACCTCTCCCTGGCGCTGCTACTTCGATCCAAACCCGAGCCGGAGGAGGCTGCTCGGCACGCATCGGAAGTGGTCTCGATGTTGAACGCCATCCCGACCTACAGTGTCACAGCCAAGGCCGGAGGTATCAGCAAGCATCTTGATCCGTTCGCTGAACTACCCCCAGTCAAAGATCTACGCGAGCAGCTCGGCGCCCGCCCACGGCTCGCCCTCACCCAGTGACCGCACCCGAGATCCCCATCGTTGTCACGGAACGGCTCATCCTTCGCGGCTGGTTCGACGCCGTCATCGACCCGTACGCGGCGATGACGCCGACCCCGAGACCATGCACTATCTCGATGGTCCGTGCGGGCGGGAGGGGACAGTCCGACTGATCGAACGGGCCCGGGCGCTATGGGAGCGACGCGGACATGGTATATGGGCCATGACCGACCGCCATACCAACGAGTTCATAGGCCGGGCAGGAACCTTCTACGCCGAGGGCTGGCTCGCCGTCGAGGTCGCTGTCTCTATCCGCCGGGACCGCTGGGGGCAGGGACTTGGCACAGAAGCGATCACAGCATCGCTCAACTTCGGCTTTGATCGGCTGGATGTCGACGAGCTGATCACTGTCACACACCAGGAGAACGCGGGGATGAACGCGATCGCGCGCAAGCTTGGGATGACCTTCCGGGAGGTGGCTGACGTCGGCCCATGGAGGGCGAACAACGTCTATGCGATCAGCCGAGTCGAGTGGAACACCCGGCGTGGGGCAACCTCCAGAGCCTGAGCTGCCGGGTACCCATGCCGGAGCCCACGCGAAGGATACGGCGCGGCCGCGCCGGCCGGGCCATCCTGACGGCATGGACGAGGCGCCTGGCAGACCGTGGCCCAACCCGGTAATCGTGCTGCGCTGCAAGAAGCATCGGCGGCCACCGCCACGGTGGGGTGTCCGGCTCACGTTCCGGCCGGTGTCATCCTCCAGGGACTGCCCGGACTGTCGATCGGTGGGCCCGAAGGACTCGTAACGGACGGTTCCAGGATCCGAGAAACACGCAAGAGCCCATCCGCGGGATACCCGCCCAGCGCGTACCCCGCGATTCGGTCCAGTGATGCCTTCGATGCCCTGTGCGCCGCGTTGTCGGGGGGTGACGCCCATTCCCCGATGCTGTCTCAACGGGGGTTGGTCATGTCGTACTACGACGATCAAAGGCACCACAGCTACCACGACGGCAGAAGCCAGGGCTACCAGCAGCCTCACCCGGGCGGAGATGGGCCGACCCGCGGCTACGGACCCCCGATGCCGCCACCGCGGCAGGGTCGCGACTGGAAGAAGATCGGCATTATCGGCGGTGTCGCCGTGGTCGCGCTTCTTATCGTCGCCGCGATCGCGAGCCCCAGCTCCACGACCGCCACCCCGACGGCCGCGACCACCGCCGTCCCGGCGGCGACGACAACGGCCATTACGGTCCCCGGCACGGAAGGGGGTATCCCTACCACTGCCGCGCCTGCCGCAACCCAGCCGACGGTCCCCGCGGTGAAGGCGGTCCCTAATGTTGTCGGCATGAACCTGCAAAGCGCGCAGGAGCTTCTTTTCCCGCCCTTGCGGTCGACTTCAATCGACGCGACTGGACGGGGACGCCTTCAGATCATCGACTCGCATTGGAAGGTGGTACGGCAGGAGCCGGCAGCGGGCACCGTGGTGCCGTACTTGACCGACATCAAGCTGTACGTGGTCAAAATCGACGGCTCACTGACTTAAGGTCGGTCGCACCGGTGGTACGCCCCTACTCACCGAGGAACGCTGACGCCCCGGTGCAGCCGGGGGAGGTGATCACCCGGCGTCTTGCTGACGGCGCTATCAGGGCTTACACGTCGGTTCACACGGAGGAGTTCGTCGCCTGTTTCATCCCTGTGATCTTGCATCCGGGTGATCACGAGTACGTGGCGTATGATCGGCGGCTTCCGCCCGAAGCCGTGGCGGAAGCGTTGCCGGAGCGCAGGTCATGGCGGTACCGATTGCCGGGTTCGCGGTAGGCTTGGGGCGGGCGCTGAACCAGCTCAGGCATTGGTGCCTGGTGGGGGCGCCGTCAAACCGGTGGCGTTCGGGTGCCAGACCCTGACCAGGTCGGCGGTGGGGCAGTGCTCGAAGTAGCCCTGATCGTCATTGACGAAGAACGAGTCCCCGATGCCGAGGTCGAGGACTCCCCAGCCGATGACCGGCTCGTGCCAGGTGATTCCGTCGGCGTGGGGGAACTCGCCCATCCAGCCACCGCCAGGGATGGCGGTAACGATGTGGTCGTCAACGTCGGACGGTATGTCTGGCCGATTCCGGCCGATCGCGGTGACCATCTCGTCGAGGATCTCGTTGGTCCACTTCGCCTGGACCAGGCCTGACTGCGCGATCCGGATCAGAAGGTTGCGCAACGTGTTCGGATAGAGCACGTTGGCGTCGTACACCACCGTGAAGGTCATCGCTCAGTACAG
>NZ_CDWRCM010000142.1:0-3659 GCF_977927585.1 Frankia sp. CcWB2
CGTCAACGTCGCCTCCATAGGGTCCAAGCCGGGCACCCGCATCGGCCGCAATCCGAGCCGGGCCGGTAGTGCTCGTGGTCATGACGCGCATGGCCGCAGCGGCAGTGCAGGACAAGCAGACCGCGGATCGACCTCACAGGGCCACCTCCGTCCGGATGGGAGTGATAAGTGAGTTAACTGCCTAAATGTCGTATGTGAGCCAATCTGCCTGGTATGTCTAGACGTTCGGGCGGAGATCGTCCAGGTCGTCCTTCCCGGCCGGCCGGGGGACGCCTGCCTGGCTCTCGTCCGCGACTCGGTGCCCTCTCCGCGTGACCACCCCGAGGCTCGGCCCGGCTACGACCGGGTGGCCCGAGGAACGTCTGTGACGGGGCGGTTTATCGTCTCCAGATCCTGAGCGCCGTAGCAAGCGACCCATCGGGAGACGATAGGGATCATGAGTATCTCGAGCGGGACCGGGGCATCGGGCACCTCGGCCGGGCGCCACGCCGACGGGCGGCGGGGGGGAAACGCGCCGCCCGAGGCGAACGAGCGCGCTGTCATCCGGCGCCGGTGGTGGCCACGCCCGGCGGTGCGGCCGAAACCCGGTCTGTCCGGCGCCCGCCGGGGCCTGTCCGCCCGGTCTGGTCCGGTCGGTCGGGGGCCCGCCGCCTCTCCCGCCTCTCCCGTCCCTCCCGCACCGCCTGCCCCCCAGGCACCGCGTGCCCTGTCGGCCTCGGCGGCGTCATCGGCCTCACCGGCGTCGTCGGCCCCGCCGCTGACGACACCACCCGGCGCCCGTTCCGGCAGGAAGAGCAGCAGGATGCCCGTGCTGCCCCCCTGGAAACGGCCGTGGGCGCCTCGGGCCGCTGCGCTGCTGGCCCTGGTTGTCGGCCTGGTCGACGTCGTCTCCGCGGTCACCCCGGAGTGGCGCTCCGGCCTGGAGGACCTGCGAGTGCTCCTGCCCCCTGCAGCCTCCCAGCAGGCCGCCGCGTTTACCGTCGTCGTCGGCATGCTGCTCGTGCTGCTGACGCCGGGGCTGCGCCGCCGCAAGCGGCGGGCCTGGCGGGCCGTGGTGGTCCTGCTCGGCGTGAGCATCGTGCTCCACGTTGCCAAGGGTCTGGACTACGAGGAGGCGGCCGGATCGGCCGCGCTGCTTATCGCCCTGCTGCTGGTTCACGGGGAGTTCCGGGCCAAGGGCGACCCGTCGACGCGTTGGCGGGCGCTCGGCGTCGGCCTGCTGCTCACCGTCGTCTCGATCGGGATCGGGTTCCTGCTGCTCTATCTGCGCCAGGACCGGATCGTCGGCTCGCATTCGCTGTCCGCTCAGTTCGAACAGATCGTCGAGGGACTCGTCGGGATCCCCGGTCCGCTGCGGTTCACCTCCGACCGGTTCTCCGACCTCGCCGCCCGCGTGCTGCTGACGATGGGCCTGTTGACCATCGTGACCACCGGCTACCTCGCGCTGCGACCGCCCGAGCCCCGGCCCCGGCTGACCGACTCCGACGAGGAACGGATACGTGCCCTGCTGGCCCGGCATGGCAAGGCCGACTCGCTGGGATACTTCGCGCTGCGGTCGGACAAGTCGGTGATCTGGTCACCGACCGGCAAGGCCTGCGTGGCCTACCGGGTGGTCTCCGGCGTGATGCTGGCCAGCGGAGACCCGCTCGGTGACCGGGAGGCTTGGCCGGGGGCCATCAGGGAGTTCCTGCGCGAGGCGGCCGACCATGCGTGGATGCCGGCGGTCCTCGGCTGCTCGGAGGCGGGTGGCTTCGCCTGGACCCGCGCCGGTCTGTGCGCGCTGGAATTTGGTGACGAGGCCATCGTCGGCACGGCGTCGTTCACGCTGGAGGGCCGGGCGATGCGTAACGTTCGCCAGGCGGTCGCCCGGGTGGAACGTGCCGGCTACACTGCGGTCGCGCGGCGGGTCGGCGATCTCGCGCCGGCCGACCTCGCCCAGCTGAAGGCACAGGCCGCGGCCTGGCGGGGTACCCAGACGGAACGGGGCTTCTCGATGGCGCTCGGCCGCCTCGGCGGCGGCGCGGACGGCGACTGCGTGGCCGTGATGGCCTTCTCCCATGATGCGGGCCCCCGCGACGCGGACGACCCGGTGAACGGTGCTCCGGGTCACCCGGCGAACGACACGACGAGCGGAACCGGGGACGACGCGTCGCATGCCGGCGCGGCCGGCACCGAGCCCCGGCTGCGCGCCCTGCTGCACTTCGTGCCGTGGGGACCCAACGGCCTGTCGCTGGACGCGATGACGCGGGACCGGACCGCCGACAACGGGCTGAACGAGTTCCTCATCGTCAGCGCCCTGCGCCAGGCCCGCGAGCTGGGCGTCGAACGGCTGTCGCTGAACTTCGCGTTCTTCCGGTCCGCGCTCGAACGCGGCGAGCGCCTGGGCGCCGGGCCGGTCATCCGCTGTTGGCGTTCCCTGTTAATATTCTTGTCCCGCTGGTTCCAAATCGATAGCTTGTACCGGTTCAACGCCAAATTCCAACCCACCTGGCAGCCCCGTTACATCTGCTACTCCGCCAGTTCCGAGCTACCACGGATCGCCCTGGCGATGCTCGAAGCCGAGGCCTTCCTGGTCTGGCCCCGCTGGCGCGACCATCTGTCCGGGTTATCCCGGCTGTCCCGGCTGTCCCGGTCCGGGACGGCCGGCATCCATCACCGTGTCCGAAGAAAGGACACCTCGACCGGCACTGGGCCAGGCTGACCGGATCTTCGCCGGAATGTCCTTCGGCGTGTTCTGCGCGCTGAACCTCGGGCTACGCCACCGTGACTTCGGCGTGTGGCGTCCGGTGCTTCGAGAGAGTCTGCGGTGGGCGGTGCCGTCCGACGTCCGCAAAGGTGGCGTGCCCACTGTCTTGCGCTGATCCCCGCTGCTGGTCCCAGAGTGGATTTCCGGGGTCAAATCGGTGCGATCCAGGCGATGTTCCTCGGTTCTTGATCTGCATTTTTAGTGTGTGCCGCTGATCCGAAACGCCGACGGTAGCGGGCATGATGGTGGCGGCGTCCTGGATGTCCGGTGCCACCACGGTCTGCTCGTCCAGTGCTCCATCGCAGAGCCTTCCTGTCTCATCGAACCGCCAAAAAGGGCCTCATCATGTCATTAAAGGGAAGATCCTCCTTCTGACTCTGGTGTAGGCAGCAACATTCTCAATCGCGGCTGGTTGCAACCGTGACCAGTTGTTCCTTTGACGGAAGAGGAGCCAAGCGTGGCAAGTGTGATCGACGGCATCTACCGGATCAGCATCGCCGGGCAGCAGACCCTCACCGACGTGGGCGGGGGCAACCTCGTCCTTCTGCCCGACGGCGACGGCGACGGGCAGGTGTGGCAGGTGCAGCGCGCCGACGACGACACCTACACGATCCGCAAGCCGTCCGGCGGGGCTTTTGTGGGCTTCGATGGTGACCCGGACGCGTTCGAGCGGGTACGTGTGCTCCCGGAGCCGCGTGAATGGAAGATCGCCGCTGGCCCCCAGTCGGGTACCTTCACCATCGGTGTCCCGGACAATGAACTGACCCTGGGGCTTCACCCGGCGCTCATCTACCCGCCGCTGGTTGCCCTGTCACCCATCTTCAGCGAGGATAGGGGCTGGATTTTCGAGGGCGTCGAGTAGTCGAGTAACCCGTTCACCCGGGTCCCGGCCCGGCCGGTGAACGAGGCCCTG
>NZ_CDWRCM010000142.1:3818-4829 GCF_977927585.1 Frankia sp. CcWB2
ATCGGCACATCGCGGCCGAGAGCAAACCGGGCGAACCGGATAGAAAGGATTGATCGGACAAGACCGCTGGTCGGTCACCTCAGCCGCATCCTCTCGGTGGCGGCGCCGAATGCGGGTCCGATCCGCGATACTTCTGTGGGATGACCGATTCTGTCCGGCCTGCCCGGCGGGGAATGCAGGCGATCCTCGGCGACCGTCTCTGGCAGGCGTTGTTGTCATGCGGTTCCCGGTGCCATTTCCGGTCGCGGCAGATGCTGCTGCGTCAGGGCGATCCAGATGATTTCCTGTTTCTGCTGACCACCGGCCGGGTGAAGGTGGTGCGCATGGACGCGGAGGGCTCGGCCCTCCTGCTGGCGCTGCGCTCGCCCGGGGACATGATCGGTGAGATGGCGCGAATCGGAACCGGACGCACCGCCACGGTGCAGGCGATCGATCGATGCGAGGCGCATCGGGTCTCCGCCGCCATGCTCGACTCCTTCCTGCGGCGGCACGGCGTTCAGGGATCGCTCGCTGACTACGTGGTGAGCAAGCTGTCCGAAACGGTTCCCTACCAGCATCAGCTCGTGCATTTCTCGCCGCGGCAGCGGGTCGTCCGCCTGCTGTTGGAACTGGTCGCCCTCGCCGGACCGGAGCTGCCCGATCCGATGCGGGTGCCGTTCTCGCTCGATGCCGTCGCGGAGTCCCTGGGACTCGCCCGGAGCACGGTGGCCGCACACGTGGCGGCATTGCGAGAGGAACAGGTGCTGCGGCCGGGGCCACGGCTCGCGGTGGCGGACATCTCCCGGTTGCGGGCCGAGGTGGGCATCACGACCGGCTGAGCATGCCGGTCTGGCCCGTGGACTCCAGGTCGTCCGCTGGCTCTCCGTTGACGGGAGCCGGTGGGCCGACGAGATGTGGTCCGTGCCACTGTTGAACCGTCCGTCGATGGACGTTTTTGTCGCTCTTCCGCCGCGACGCTGAAGAACACGGGCACGACATCCGTGCTCTCCCGCGAACGCGAAGGATTCAGCG
>NZ_CDWRCM010000142.1:5212-7956 GCF_977927585.1 Frankia sp. CcWB2
ATGGCCTCTACAGGCTTCCGCATTCCGCACCTCCCCTTCCGGTGGGTGTATAGGGGTTGGAATCCCGCCTTCAGGCAGGGGAGAACGTCAAATGTGCCATCCCCTCTTCATCCCAGAAAGACTATGTTCCGTAGTCGGCTGATCGTCGAAGCCGGCCGATGATCCGTTTGCGGACCTCGTCGAGCACACTAGTCTCTGTTGCTGATGGTAGCGATTCACTCTCTCTCGGTTCTGGAGGAAGTGTGGACAAGTCCGTGAGGCGGAAAGCCGCGGTTGTCGCGGTGTCTACGGCGGCGGCAGTGTTCGTCACCGTGGGGCCGGCGGCTACGAGCGCGCTGGCGTCGAGCTATCTCGGTGGCCCGGTGGATGAAAAGATCGCCAAGGATCACTGGGACCGTTGGGACGGTAAGGACCGTTGGGACGGTAAGGACCGTTGGGACGGTAAGGACCGTTGGGACGGTAAGGACCGTTGGGACGGTAAGGACCGTTGGGACGGTAAGGACCGTTGGGACGGCAAGGACCGGCACCACAAGGACGACTGGGATTGGGATTGGGACTGGGACTGAGTTGACGAGAGGACCCGGACGGAACGCCACTGAAATACAGCGAACCGCTAGGGAGTCGAAATGAAATAACTTGCGCGTTTCGAACCCTCCACAGCCCTGTGACCTGCGATGATGCTCTCGATCACGTATTTGTTACTTCATTACGTCCCCTAGGAGAGACGTGTAGCGGGGTTGGCCAGGGCGTCCGGAACGGATTCCAATCGGCAATGCTCGCCCGGGTTCTCCGGCCACCGCGGCGCCGGACATCGTAGCTCTGCGATGTCCGGTGCTCGCGTCCTGTGGCCGCCGCGCGCGGGTGGCGGGAAGGCGGCGCTCCGGCTCCCCTCCAGCTTCACCATTCTCCTCGGTCGCCCCCTCCTTACCGGTTTTGTGGCGTGGAGGCCCCGCCGTTTACGGCGGGGAGAAAACGCCGTCCTATCGGGGCATCAGTTGTCCTTCCTTCCGTAGAATTGAGGGTCGAACGGGTGTTCCGTGGATCTGGCAGGTCCTGAGATCGCAGCCACACTCCTGGCGGTTGCCGCGGCAATCGCAGTCTGCTGCGGACTGCTCCCGTCGACCGCGGGACGCGGCGACCGTCGGCGGCGCGTTGACGACCTGGACCGCTGTGCCTGCAATATTGCAGGCGCAGCGGCTACAGTAAGGTCATGGCCGTGATCGACTGTTCGGCGTTGGTGCGAACGCTGACAGACCACAGCGCGGGCGGGGTCGCCGTGCGCCGTCGACTCGCGGTGTCGAATCGTTCGCGGCACCCGGCCTGCTCGACTACGAGATGATTTCGGCCTTGTTCGGAATGCGCCGGGGAGGCAAGCTGACCGAGCGGGAGACAGCGAAGGCCATCGCCTCGAACCCTGGCCTCAGTCCCACCACGCCAGACCTCGTCGAAGCAGCCACCCACCCCGAAACAATCAGAGCCGTCGTCGCCCTCCTCACCGCCCGCGGCCACCCCCGAAGAGCCGACTTGACTGACAAGATCATGGTCCGGTGGTCGGGGGCCGACTTCAACGGCAAAAGGACGCCCACGGATTTTGCCATCGAAGTTGATCTGCCCAGGTCACGGCTGTCGACGGGCCGAGATGCCTGTCACCGGACACCTGAGCAGGGGAGATGTCCAGTGACCGCGCCGCCCGTGACATCATCTACCGAATCGAACGGGTGTTCTGTAGTCCTGGCGGTTCCGGACACCTCGACCCGTCTCGCGACCGTGATCGTCGGGGCGGGCCCGCATGCCTCAGCCGTTCCGCTCGGCGCCGGAGGACAGCAGGTATCGGGCACGGGTCGCGAACAGCGTGTCGTTCGTTCGTTCCACTCGCCAGAACCGCCAGTCGCCCGGGTTGGGCGCTCCGGTGGAGCAGCCTTGGCTGCGGCGCTCGCCGAGCGGTAGACCTCGCCGGAGGCCGTGCGGATCCGGCCGTCGGCCGTCAGGGTCGCTGGGAACAGCCGACCGCTGCGGCGCCCGACGAGCCGCTCGCCAGCGCGCAGGAGGCCAGCGTCGATCAAGTCTGCCAGGGTCGCGTTGTAGCGATGCCGCCGCGGGCGTGCTTCGTCGTAACCGCCGGCAACATCTCAAGGCACACTGAGAGCACGGGCGATCCGTCGCTGTTCGCTCTCGTAGGCCACTGCCATCCGGTCGGCCTGGCTTTTCGGGATGCCGAGCCCGGCTGCGGCCTGCCGCCAGCCCGCCGTGGCGGTCTCCACCTCCCTGACGAGGTCGCGGGCCCTCGGCGGCGACAAGCGGAAGTAGTTGCCCACCGACAGCGCGAGGTCGATGCTTGCGTCGGTGTTGTCGAGATCGACGGCCGTGCTCAGCCGGGCCGGATTGTCCGGATTGGGGTTGAGGTCGTAGGCAGGAGAGAGCGCCCAGCCGTCTCGCTCGCGCAGGAACGCGTGATTGCGCAGGTGGTCGTCAGTGTTTCCGGTCAGGATGGAGAACAGGATCCGCCGGTAGAGCTCACGCAGGTCGGCGTCAGCTCTCGGCGAGTAGCGTTCGATCACTTCGGCGATCTCGAGGTAGCTGCGGAGGTCCTCGTCGGAGGCCTCGAGCATGGTCAGGGCGCTTGCGAACCCCAGACGCCGCGCGCCGATGCGGTCGAAGCGGCTCAGGAGTAGTACGTGCCGGCCGGCAACGGTCAGCAGTTCCGACTCCGCCACGGTAAGCCCCGCTCTGCGAGCGAGTCTCAG
>NZ_CDWRCM010000142.1:8382-12307 GCF_977927585.1 Frankia sp. CcWB2
TTGTACCTCCTCCCAGCCGGCCACGTCCCATTCGTCACTGTCCGAACGCGGGAACTTGGCGATCGAGAGCCGCCCGGACACGTCCCGCACCGCCGCCTTGGGGCGCGCGCCGCCGAGCGAGCTACCTGCGTCGATGAGGTCCGCGAGGTCGCGGTCGAAGTCGCCCTCCGCGCGGACGCGGTCGGCTGCTCGCATGAGCCGGGCCAGGTCGATCAGCCGTGGGACCGCGTGCCGGTGCGTCGAATAGTAGGTGGCGGTCGCCGGCTGGCGGAACCTGACACCTCCCTGGCGGGTGTCGTCGCGGACGCCGAGAAGGAAGTCGGCCTTACCGAGAGTGCGAGGTGTGGTCTCGGCGGCGCGGGCGCGCTCGCGCTCCTCACGCCTCATGAGGTTCTCGCCCCATCGGTCGGGGGCGCTGTCGGCGAACGCGTTGAAGATGGCCGACCCCGGCGGCGTGTGGAAGACGCCGGCGGCTCTGGCCAGCGCCGGGTCGAGGTCGTATCCGGCCGGGTTGGTCAGGTAGGCGTCGGCATATCGGAACGTGGCGCTCTGTCCGCCGCGGTCGTGAAGCCACAACGTCCCGGCGGCGGTCTCCTGCCCGTCGATCTCGACGGTGACCTCGACAGGATCCCGTCCGGCCATCAGCGCCGTACTCGCTTGGGGAGGATCTCGTCCATGCGCAGCCGGCCGATGTCGGTCTCGTACGGGTCGGTGGCCCTGACGACGGCATCCATGATCCCGATGGTGCGTAGCACCCTGAACAGGTTCTCGGTGCTCGCGGTGCCCTTACCCTGCTCGATGGCGCGCAGCGTGTCCCGGGAGATCCCGGCTCGCTGGGCGACCTGGGCCGCGGTCAGCCGGTTCAGCTTCCGCCAGGTCGACACATGCTCGCCGAGCAGACGCAGCGACCGCGCCACCGACAACGGCGTGGCATGCGAGGCCCTGTCACCGACCATAGCCAGCATCATACGAGCCTACGGCGGTTAAGTTCGCCGTTAAGTGCGGCTGCCTCCAGGCGGTGGCTGACCAGGTGGGGCAGGCCGGGGCGAAGACGGTCATGACGGGTAGATCGCGTGCCCACCCGGGCCGTCTGAGATTGTCCTGCCGGCCCACGTTCCTGCCGGCTCACGCGAGACGCCGAGCCGGCGGGGCCACGATGATCTTGGATGGCGTGGAGACGCCGCGGTCTCCTTCATCGCGATCCGGGTCATCGGCGAACAGGTTGCCCCGCACGTCCCCGGTGCCGACCCCGCCGCTGACGGCGGCGACGACACCTGTCGTCCTGGAAGACAAAGCACCCGGCAGGGTGGAAAAATACCCACCGGGTCGCCGGAGCCGCGGACTACACCAACCGTTTGCAGCTCACCGGACAGTGCGGTCACCACCGCGATCTGGGGGCCGCTGTTCTGCGCGTTCGCACCCCTGACCATCCTGGCCATCCCGATCGGCCTGGCCGTCGCCGTCACCGCCGTCGTCGTGATCGTCCCGGCCCGGGCCCAGGTCTTCGGGGACCTGATCGAAGCCGCCTACGACCAGCACCGCACCGTCCTCTACACCCAGCTCCGCTGGCCCCTGCCCGCCAACCCCCAGCAGGAACGGGAACACGGCCAGCGGCTGACCGCCTACCTGTGGCGCGGCTCCGACACCCCCGACCCCACCTTCACCCCACCCACCTAGCCGCTGCTACTTTCCGCTATCACTTTCCGCAACCATCCCGGTCCGCTGTCGGGCCCAGTCCGCTGTCGGGCCCGGTCCGCGGCCGGGCTCCACCACGCCCGGTCCGGTGGGCCGTCCGCCTACTTCCGGCCGACACCGCCGTAGATATTGACCTGGGCGTCTGTCAGAGCCCGTGTATCTGGGTTGTCCGGCCGCCAGCGGTGGGCCAGCTGAACGCCGGGGTCGACTAGCTCCAAGCCGTCGAAGAAACGTTCGACTTCGGATCGGCTGCGGAGCTGGAACGGAATCCCCGTCTGCCGGAAGGTGTTCATCCCCCGATCCGCGTCCGGATCATAATCTCCGGTGCCGTGGGTGAGGACAAGGTAGCTACCCGACGGCAACGCGTCGAGGAGCCGGCGCACGATCCCGTAGGGGTTATCCGCGTCGGGGATGAAATGGAAGATCGCGATGACGGACAGGGCGACCGGCCGAGTGAGGTCGAGGGTGCTGTGTAGCTGCGGGGCGGCGAGGATCCTGTCGATGTCCCGCAGGTCGGCGTCGAGGTAGGCGGTGCGCCCCTGCGGGGTGCTGGCCAGCAGCGCACGGGCGTGGGTGAGCACGATCGGTACCACCCCCAGGACACACATGCCTCGATCTGCGCGTCCGCCAAACCCACCCCGACTGTTGTACGTTTGTTGTACGGTGGCCTCATGAGTGTCGGGTTCCGTCCCACCGAAGAGGACCTCCGGATCGTCGAGGCCAACCGCCGTCAGGACGAGAAGACCAGCGACGTCATCCGGCGTGCCCTGCGGCTGCTGGACCGGGAGGCGTGGGAGACGCGCGCCCGCGAGGACATGCACCGGCTGCGGAACGAGGACCTGTCCGCCGAGCCCGACGCGTGGGGGTATGACACCAACGGCAACATCGTGATCACAGGTACGAACCTCGCGGTACCAGCCAGGTCCCAGGACCAGCCCTGATCCGCGGGGCGGTATACCCGGTCGACCTCGGCGACGCCAAGCGCGGGCATGAACAGCGGGGGCGTCGGCTCGGCCTCGTCCTGAGCATGGAACAGAACACGTGGTCCACGGTCACGATCGCTCCCACGTCGACCAGCGCGCAGGCATCCACCTTCAGACCAGAGGTGATCATTGCGGGACGGTCGACCAGGATCCTGATCGATCAGATCCGGACCATCGACAGCGCCTATGTCGCGGGTGAACTCGTGGACTACCTCTCCCGCGATGACATGGCCCAGGTCGAGCACACCCTCTCGTGCTACCTCGGCCTGCTTCGCTAACGCGTCGCCCGGTGCTCCCCGTAGATCAACCTCCCCTCACGACTGGACACCCACCGGGCATCTTGTGGACGTCCCCCCAGCAGCCTCCGCCTGGCGGGCCAGACTCTGTGGGACATCTGTGAGAACGGCTGCCCCATTGACCCGGTCTCGAAAAGGAGGTGAAGATCGGTGGCAGGCGTCAGGCACGTGCTGTTCGACGCGGACGGAGTCCTTCAGGAGATCCCTGGAGGTTGGTACGCGGCGATGGAGCCGTACCTGGGCGAGCGTTCGCGGGAGTTCCTCCACCGGACCTGGAAGGACGAGCTCCCGATGCTCGCGGGGCGCGGTGACTACATGCCGGTGCTCGCGGCGACCCTGGCCGAGTTCGCCGTATCGACGCCGGTCGAAGACGTGTACCGAGACGTGTGGCACCGGATCGACGTCATGGACGAATCTCTCGCGCTGGTCCGGGCCCTGCGGTTGCGCGGTTACGGTGTCCATCTCGGCACGAACCAGGAGCGGCACCGCGCCGCCTACATGCGCTCGGCGCTTGGCTACGACCGCTTGTTCGACGTCAGCTGCTACTCCTGCGACCTCGGCATCGCCAAGCCCGCCCCCGCCTTCTTCACCGAGGCCGCCCGCCGCATCGGCGTGGACCCGGCCAGCATCCTGTTCATCGACGACAACGAGAAGAACATCGCAGGCGCCCGTATCGCTGGTCTCGCCGCGGAGCAGTGGACCATCACCCAGGGCCGCCACACCCTGCTCCCCTTGCTCGCCCGACATGACGTCATCCCAGACCACACGGGTTGATTCACTCGCAGCAGGATTCCACCAGACGTCGGGCCGCTGGAACCATGTCGCCGCACAGTCCCATCGGCCGAGCCGCGCGGCATGTGCACCCCAGGGATGGACCCGGGATGCGACCCGATCACCCAAAAGATGCCGGTCAGAACCTTGATGGAGGTACAGGCACGACGTGTCCATTCA
>NZ_CDWRCM010000143.1:0-11325 GCF_977927585.1 Frankia sp. CcWB2
AGGCCAGCGATGACTCGCCCGCCGATCCCCCTACCTCCGCTACGCAGGCCGAGGTCGGCGGACCTCACCGCGACCTTCGCCGGCTTCCCGCTGCCCACCGGCACCAACCTCCCGCCATACCGGCGCCGGGAGCTCATCCTGATGATCTTCGCTGGTGCGCTCGCAACCAGCGCGCTCGCCGCGTTGACCTTCGCCGACATCGGCCAGATCTCGCTCGGGATCTTCTCCATCGGTCTCGGCTTCTTCTGCCTGTGGGCACTGGCCCACCTGGCGGTACGCAGGTTCGCGCCGGCCGCCGACCCGGTGCTGCTCCCGGTCGTCGTCGCGCTCAACGGCCTGGGCCTGGTCATGATCTATCGGCTCGACCTCGCCAAGGCGGATGCCGCCGAGCGGGCGGGAACCCACATCCCGCCCGGTGCCGCGCAGACGCAGCTCGTCTGGACCCTGCTGGCGGTCATCGTCTTCATCCTGGTGCTGGCGCTGGTACGCGATCACCTCTCGCTCGCCCGGTACGCCTACACGGCCGGCCTGGTCGGTCTGGTCGGTCTGGTGCTGCCGATCGCGCCGGGCATCGGCGCGACCATCAACGGCGCGCGCCTCTGGCTGCGGATCGGGCCGTTCTCTTTCCAGCCGAGCGAAGTCTCGAAGATCATTCTTTTGATCTTCTTCGCCGGCTATCTGGTCAACAAACGCGAGGTCCTCTCGGTGGCCTCCCGGTCCTTTCTCGGGATGGGGATCCCGCGCGCCCGCGACCTCGGACCGGTGCTGGTGGCGTGGCTGGCGAGCCTGGGCATCCTGATCGTGCAGAAGGACCTCGGCTCGTCCCTGCTGTTCTTCGGAATGTTCATGGTCGTCCTCTACGTCGCCACCGAGCGGGCATCGTGGGTCGTGGTCGGCTTCGTGCTGTTCCTGTTCGGTGCCGTGATCGCGCACAGTATGTTCAGCCATGTCCAGGTCCGGGTGGACGGCTGGCTGCACGCCTTCGACGGTGACAACCCGTCGAGCACGTCGTACCAGCTCGTGCAGGGTCTCTACGGCTTCGCCGCCGGTGGCATCACCGGTACGGGGCTCGGGGAGGGGCACCCGCAGAAGGTGCCGTTCGCGAACACCGACTTCATCATGGCGAGCCTCGGTGAGGAGCTCGGTCTCACCGGCGTCATGGCCATCCTGATGATGTACGCCCTGGTCGTGCTGCGCGGGATGCGCGCGGCCCTCGGCGCGAAGGACCCGTTCGGCAAACTGCTGGCGGCCGGGCTGTCCTTCACCCTGGCGCTGCAGGTGTTCGTGCAGGTGGGCGGGGTCATGCGGCTCATCCCGCTGACCGGGCTCACGCTGCCGTTCGTCTCCTACGGCGGGTCGTCCATCGTGGCCAACGCCGCGATCATCGCGTTGCTGCTGCGGGTCAGCGACGCCGCCCGCCGCGCACCCGAACCGGTGCCGGATGCCCCCCTGTTCGACCCGGGCGCGGTTGCCGAGAGTCCCACCCAGGTGGTGAAGACGACATGAACCGCACGGTGCGCAAGGTCGCCGTCGCCTGCATGATCCTCTTCGCCGCGCTCCTGGCGAATGCGAACTGGCTCCAGATGGGCGAGGCGGGCAGCCTCAAGTCCCAGCCGACGAACGGGCGTCAGATCACCGAGCGCCTGGAACGACAGCGGGGCGCGATCGTCGCCGGTGACGTGGAGATCGCACGTTCGGTGCCGTCGAACGACCAGTACAAGTATCAGCGGCAGTATCCGGCCGGGCAGCTCTACTCCAACGTCACCGGCTACTACACGCTGTTCACGGCGGCCGGCCTGGAGCTGTCCGAGGACGTCTTCCTGTCCGGAGACGACGACCGGCTGCTCGCGAGCCGGGTGACCGGCCTGTTCACCGGCGCGGAGCGGCGCGGCGGTTCCGTGGTCACTACGATCAACCCCGCCGTCCAGAAGGCTGCGGCGGAGGCGCTCGACAACCGCAAGGGCGCGGTGGTCGCCATCGAGCCGCCGACCGGCGCGATCCTGGCGATGGTCACCAACCCGTCCTACGACGCGAACGCGCTGGCTGCCCATGACGAGAAGGCCGCGGCCAACGCCTATGGGCTGCTGTCGGGCAATCCGGATCAACCATTGCTGAACCGGGCGACCCAGCAGACCTATCCGCCCGGTTCCACCTTCAAGCTCATCACCACCGCCGCCGCACTGTCACAAGGCAGGACGCCGGATACCCGCGTCGCGGCACCCGACGAGCTACCGCTCCCGCTGAGCACCGTGCGGCTGCCGAACTTCGGCGGCGAACGCTGCGGCGACGGCGAGACCGACACCCTCATTCACGCGCTCACCATCTCCTGTAACACCGCGTTCGCACAGCTCGGCATCGATCTCGGTGCCGACACCCTGCGCCGGCAGGCCGAGGCCTTCGGCCTGAACGCGGCCTTCCCCGACTTCCCCTTGCAACAGGCCCGTAGCGTCTTCCCCGCCAAGCTCGACGCCGCGCAGACCGCGCAGTCAGCGATCGGCCAGTACGACGTCCGGGTCACGCCCCTACAGATGGCGGAGGTGGTCGCGGCGATCGCCAACGACGGCATGGAGATGAAGCCCTATCTCGTGTCCGAACTGCGCAGCCCGGACCTCAAGAGGATCAGTAAAACCGAGCCGGAGAAACTCGGTGAACCGGTGAGCAGTGAGGTGGCCGCCCAGCTCACGACCATGATGGAAAGCGTGGTGACGTCGGGGAGCGGTCGGCGGGCGCAGATCGGCGGCGTTACCGTCGCCGGGAAGACGGGGACCGCCGAGCACGGCACCAGTCTGCCGCACGCCTGGTTCGTGGGGTTCGCCCCGACGGACACCCCGAAGATCGCGGTTGCCGTCATCGTCGAGGACGGCGGCGGCGAGCTGGGTACCGGTGGTGCCGTCGCCGCCCCCGTCGCGAAAAAGGTCATACAGGCCGCGTTGGACAAGCCATGAACAACTCCCCGGGCAATCCCATCTCCCCGTCGCAGCCCTTCGCCGGCGCCGCGGCGCCGAACACCGTCCTCGACAACCGATACCGCCTGAACGGGCGGATCGCCGCCGGCGGCATGGGTGAGGTCTGGCGTGGCCTGGACCAGACCCTCGGCCGCCCCGTCGCGGTGAAACTGCTGCGCCCGGAGTACGCCAGCGACGAGTCGTTCCTGGTGCGGTTCCGCGGCGAGGCCCGCCATGCCGCCCGGCTGTCACACCCGGGCGTCGCCTCGGTCTATGACTACGGCGAGGTTGCGACCTCCGACGACTACCCGACCGCCTACCTGGTGATGGAGCTGGTGGAGGGGGAGCCCCTCTCCGCCGCGCTGCACCGGGAGAAGCGGTTGTCCCCGGAGCGCACGCTGGACATCCTCGGGCAGGCGGCCGACGCGTTGCAGGCCGCGCATGCCCTCGGCGTGGTCCATCGCGATGTCAAGCCCGGCAACCTGCTGCTGCGCCCGGACGGCGCGGTGAAGGTCACCGACTTCGGGATCGCCCGCGCGGTCGACGCCGCGCCGCTCACCGCCACCGGCATCATGATGGGGACGGCCTACTACGTGTCCCCCGAGCAGGCGTCCGGGCGTCCGGTGACACCGGCGAGCGATGTCTACTCGCTCGGCGTCGTCGCGTACGAGTGCCTCGCCGGTCGCCGCCCCTTCGACGACCGCAACCCCATCGTGGTCGTGATGGCCCACCAGCAGGACACCCCGCCCCCGCTGCCGACCGACATCCCCTACCAGGTGCGGGCCCTGGTGGACTCGGCGATGGCCAAGGACCCCGCGCGCAGGCCCAGTTCGGCGGGGGCATTCGCACGTTCGGCGGCCGGGATCCGGCGCAGCCTGTGGAGCCCGGAGCCGGCGCGCTGGCCCAGCACACCGGATGCGACCGCCCGCCATCCGGGGCCGGGCGCCGTCCTCCCGCCCGCTGGTGCCGCCGCTCGCCCGCCCCGATCCACCTCGCGCACCCGACCACCGTCCTGGGTGGCCGCACCGCCACCGTCCGCTCACACCAGTGGACCGGGGCGCACCGGCGCTCCGTCGGACAAAGCCCAGGCGGTTCCCGATGGCCCGGGAGCCATGCTCGGCGGACCCGACGTACCTGCAACGGCCCTGCACAGCCCGCCCTACGGCGGCCCCGACACCGCGTACGGCGGCCCCGAGGGGGCGTACGGTGGCTCGGCCTACGGGACGCCGGACCGTGGCGGCCCCCGCGATCCCGGCACCGCCTACCACCCGGGTCCGCCGCCGTGGGCCCGTACCCCCGGCGGCCCCCCGGGCCTGTCCGGCCCGGACGGCCAGGATGATCTACGGCCGGGCTGGGAGGGGCGAGCTGCTCGACGGCACCGGCCGGAGACAGCCTCCCGTCCCGCCCTGCCACTGCCGCTTCTGACCATTCTGCTGATCCTCACCGTGGTGATCGTCGCATTCGCGACTAACAGGTTGTTCTCCAAGAGCAATTCCGAATCGAACTCCGCGACCACACCACCGGGGGTGGTGTACGCAACCGCAATCGGTGGTGAAATCGTCAGCGGTAACGCCGGGTCGGCGATTTCCGGCGCGGGAGGGGCGACGGCAGGGGAGTATTCGTGACCGACGTGACGGAGATGTATGCTCCGGGGGCTGGGCCACAGATCATCGGCGAGCGTTACGAGCTGGGCGAGGGCATCGGCTATGGCGGCATGGCGGAGGTCTTCCGCGGCCGTGACATCAGGCTCGGCCGTGAGGTCGCCATCAAGACGCTGCGCCCGGACCTCGCCCGTGATCCCACCTTTCTCGCCCGGTTCCGCCGCGAGGCACAGTCCTCGGCCGCGCTGAACCACCCCGCGATCGTCTCGGTGTATGACACGGGCGAGGACATCATCAACGGGGCGCAGATCCCCTACATCGTGATGGAGTTCATCGAGGGACGGACCCTGCGCGACGCGCTGCAGACTGAGGGCCGGTTCACCGAACGCCGCGCCATGGAGATCACCTCCGACGTCTGCGCCGCCTTGGACTACAGCCACCGGATGGGGATCATCCACCGCGACATCAAGCCGGCGAACGTGATGCTCAGCCCGGACGGCTCGGTCAAGGTCATGGACTTCGGCATCGCCCGCGCCACCACCGCGACCTCCTCGACCATGACCGCGACGGCCGCGGTGATCGGCACCGCTCAGTACCTGTCCCCGGAGCAGGCCCGAGGAGCCCGCGTCGACGCCCGCAGCGACGTCTACACCACCGGGGTGCTGCTCTACGAACTGCTCACCGGATCGCCGCCGTTCCGCGGGGACAACCCGGTGGCCGTGGCCTACCAGCACGTGCGGGAGGACCCGCCGCCGCCGTCCGCTCACGATCGCGGCATCTCCCCCGAGGCCGACGCGATCGTCCTCAAGGCGATGGAGAAGGACGCTGACGACCGCTACGGCACCGCGGGTGAGATGCGCGACGATCTGGAACGGGCGCTGGCCGGACGACGCGTGCACGCCATGATGGGAGGTGGTGGCGCGGGCGGGGCCGCCACCACCCTCGGCCCGGCCGCTGCCGGCACGGCGGTCCTCAGCCGCGGTGACCGAGCGGGTTACCCCACCCGGGACCGCTACCGCGACGACGACTACCGCAACGACGACCAGACCACCTACCGCGACGTGCCCTACGACGACGGCCGCTTCGGCACCGGTCCGTTCGACCGCTACGACGTGACCGGGGCCATCGACCGGCGGGCCGTTCCCGATCAGGAGCGTTCCCAGGCGTGGAAGTACATCCTCGCGGGTCTCGGAATCGTCATCGTCTTCGTCGCCGTCGTCCTGCTCGCCACGACCTTCCTCAGCTCCGGTCACAACACCGCCTCCACGAAGAAGATCCTCGTCCCGACCGGCCTCGTCGGGCAGAACGAGGAGCAGGCCCGCGCCCGGCTGCAGAGCGCCGGCTTCGGGGGGGATGTGGTCACGAAGCTGGTCGACTCACCGGACATGGCCGGCCGGGTCACGGCGGTCGACCCGGCCGAGGGCAAGGAGGTCGCCGCCAAGGGGATGATCACCCTGTCGATCGGCAAGGCCGCCGACGACGTCCAGATCCCCACCGACCTGATCGGGAAGACCCAGGCCGAGGCCGAGGCGGCGCTACGGGCGCTGGGGCTGGTCCCGAACTCGATGGCCTACGCCAACCCGACCGGCCAGAAGGTCGGCACGGTGAACAGCACCGATCCGCAGCCGGGTACGGCCGTCAAGCCCGGCAGCACGGTCACGCTCAACGTGGTCAGCCCGAACGTCAACGTTCCCGACGTGCGCAACCGCACGTACGACAATGCCGTCGCCGAACTCGGCCGCTACGGGCTGAACGCGGCCCGGCAGAACGTCGCGAACAACAACGTGGCGCCGGGGACGGTCGTGGACCAGAGCCCGTCCGGCGGCAACGTCCCTCGGGGCTCGACCATCACGCTGTCCGTCGCCCAGCAGATCCAGACCACCGCGCCGCCGACCCCGACCGAGACGCCGACCGGGCCCACCCCGACCGCGGAGCCGACCAGCACCTCGCCGAGCCCGACGGGTAATCCCACCCCTGGGACACCGGCCACGACGAGGCCGGGCGGCCTGGGGGGGCTGCTGGGCGGCCGCAACGGCGGTGGCGGCACCTGAGGTCGTCGCGCCGACGGAGGCGGTCGTGGCTGCTCAGGCAGTATGGGACTGCGGCCGCCCACGGTAGGGTGCCTGATGCCGCGGGAGGTCACGATCTGATGCGCATCCTGGTGATCGACAACTACGACTCGTTCGTCTTCAACCTTGTCCAGTACCTGGGCCAGCTCGAGACCGAATGCATCGTGCGCCGCAACGACGAGATGACGCCGGCCGACCTCGCCGCGCTCGGCGTCGACGGGGTCCTGCTCTCCCCGGGACCGGGTACGCCCGAGGCGGCCGGCGTGAGCATTCCCATGGTGCGAGCCTGCGCGTCGGGCGGTGTGCCGCTGCTCGGGGTGTGCCTGGGCCATCAGGCGATCGCGGTCGCGTTCGGCGCTACCGTCGACCGCGCCCCGGAGTTGCTGCACGGCAAGACCTCGGTCGTCCACCATGACCGGACCGGCGTTCTCACGGACCTGCCGTCGCCGTTCATCGCGACTCGTTACCACTCGCTGGCCGTCGAGGAGGACACCCTCCCCGAGGAAATCGAGGTGACCGGCCGGACCGAAAGTGGCGTGGTGATGTCGCTGCGCCATCGGCGGCTCCCGCTCGAGGGCGTGCAGTTCCACCCGGAGTCCGTCCTCACCCAGGGCGGCCACCTGATCCTCGCCCGTTGGCTGGACCAGTGCGGCGACGGCGGCGCGGCGCGCAGGCTCGCACCGGGGCTGTCCGCCGAGGTCGAGACCCTGCGGACGGCGGCGTTCTCCTAGCCGCGCCTGGCGGTGCCGGACAGGTCGATCATCGGCCCGTCGTAGCCGGATAACCGGCTGTCGGCGGCCTCCTCGACGCGGTATCCCAGCCGGTAGGCGTCGGCGTACTGCCGGTAGATCGTGACCTGTGGATTGGCCCGCAGGCTGGAGCGCAGCGCAGCGACCTCCCCGATCGCCGTGATCCGGAACGGCGGGGAGAAGACCTCGCCGTGCAGCAGAAGAGTGTTCCCGACGCAGCGGACCGCCGTCAGTGCCGTCACCCGGCGATCCATGATGCTCATCGCCTCGGCGCCGCCGGCCCACAGCGCGTTCACGACCGCTTGGACATCCTGCTGATGCACGATGAGATCGTCGGGCCTCGGGGCGGGCACGCCGGGGGCGTACGGGCCACCCCGGCCCTCCCGCGGGACGTCGTCCAGCTCGACGGTCAGCGCCGGCCCGCGCACCGGGGCCAACCCCGCGGGACCGGCCAGCCGCTCGACCAGGGACCGGGCGGCGGCATCGGTCCCGCGCGCGGAGCCTGGGGCCCCTGACGGGACGGCCTGCGCCGTGGTCGCGCGCCGCCGCGACTCGGCGTCCAGCCCGGCACGGCGGTCGGCCACCCGGCCCGCCTCCTCGTCGATAACCTGCGCGACTCCCGCCCGCTCCTGGGCCGCCCAAGCGGCGGTGTCCCGCGGGCCAGCCCGATCGAACGGGCCGCCGTCCAGCACCACGACGCCGGACAGCACGCCGGCCCAGAACAGCGACACCGCCCAGATCACCCGCCGCGACCGGCTCCCCGGCCAGGGCCAGGGCCGTAGCCCGCCGTGCACCGTTGTCCCCAACCTCCCTCGGTGCACCGCTGGACGGTTCACCCACGCCTGCCGGTGGATCGCCGGGGGCGGCACGCGACCATGCCACAGCCAGCTCGGCCGGGCGATCCGTCCGCCGCGTCGGAGGTATCGCCTCCAGCGCAGGCTACGCGGCCGATGGCGCTCTCGATGCCACATCGGTCTGATCGCCCCGGCACCGGCCGCGACGCCGGCGTCGCCCGGGCACCGACCGGAGGTGAATCCCGCCGGCCGGTACGCAACGGCGTTTCCACGGATGCCCTGTCTACGCTGGTACCCAGCGCGAGACCGCCGATGGCCGGACGAGGACGGCGACGGCGGTCGCCGCCCTCGTCCACGTACGGCCATCGAGGAGTTCCGCAGTGCCCGAGTCGCGACGCCGCAAGCCCAAGAAGCCGACCCCGACCACCACCGCGGGCGCGTCGGCACGCAAGCGGAAGCCGCCGTCTCCGCTCTGGTTCGGCGGTCTGATCCTCGCGTTCTTCCTGCTCGGGATCGCCTACCTGCTCGTCTACTACTTCTCCAACGGCGGCGTCCTGGGGATGGAGGGGCTGGGCGGCTGGAACATCCTTATCGGGTTTGGTTTTGTCGTCGTCGGGCTGGCCGTGTCGACCCAGTGGCGATAGCCGACCCGAACGCCAGACGCCCAATGGCCACGCCCGGCACAACCACCGGAGCTTCCAGCCGTGTCATTCATCCACAACCGTTGTCCACAAGTGTGGATACTTCCGTCTTGATCACCGATTACCCAGAGCATCCTGTTGCATCCTGAACGTCAGAAGATTTCCGGCTCCTCACCCTACGAAGCCACGATCGGGTTCTCCCGGGCGCTCCAGGTAGGCGAACGCGTGTTCGTCAGCGGGACCGGGCCGGTGTGGCCGGACGACACGGTTCCACCGGACGCTGAGCTGCAGATCCGGCGGTGCTTCGAGATCATCCGCACCGCACTGCGCGAGGCGGGCACCGATCTCGGTGACGTCACCCGTACCCGGATGTTCATCACCGATCCCGCCCACGTTCCGGCCGTCGGCGCCGTCCACGGCGAGCTGTTCGCCGCGATCCGCCCAGCCGCCACAATGGTCGTCGTTGTGGGACTGCTCGACGAGTGTTGGGTCGTCGAAGTGGAAGCCGAGGCGATCCTCGGGTCCGGGGCCAGGGCCGAGGCCGACTGACGGCCGGCCCTGACGCCGGGTCCGGGTCCCGGGCCGTCAGCGCGCGATGACCGCCCTGCGCAGACGCGCCACGGTGCGTTCGGCGTCGCCGGTTGCGACGATCAGGCGCCGGAACTCGCCGCCCGGGCGGACTTCCACCACGACCGCGGGCCGGCCGCGGTAGACAGCGACAAACTCCTTGCCGCCCCGCGACGGCCAGGTCCCGAGGGCCATGACGCGCGGCAGTCCGGTCCCGGGCGCCCGCCATCCGTGCACTTCCGCGAACGCGTCCGCCGCCAGGCGTACGTCGAGTACCTCGTCGAGCCGCACGGAGACGTCCCCACGCACCGCGCCGATCCGTTCAAGCCCGCGCAGGACGACCTCGACCCGCTTGTCCACAACCTCCAGGCTGGCCACAGCTCCCACGTTAGTGCCACGTCCCGCTCGGGTTCGCCTGATCGCCGTGGCTACCCGTCCCGGGACCGGCCTGCACGATCAGGTCGAGGGGGACGGCCGGGCGTAGGCCTCGGCATCCTCGGCCCTGATCACGTACATCACCGCGTTGATCAGGGCCAGATGAGTGAACGCCTGGGGGAAGTTTCCGAGATGGCGGCCACTGACCGGATCAATCTCCTCGGCATAGAGATCCAGCGGGCTGGCGAGGCTCAGCAGCCGTTCACACAGCTGCCGGGCACGGGTCAGCTCGCCGATCTCCACCAAGGCGGAGACCAGCCAGAACGAGCAGATCAGGAAGGCGCCCTCGGTGCCGGAGACCCCGTCGTCGGTCTCCTCCGTGCGGTAGCGCAGGACCAGCCCGTCGACGGTCAGCTCGTCGGCGATCGCGAGCACGGTGGCCTTCACGCGTTCGTCGGCCGCCGGCAGGAACCCGAGCAGCGGAATCAGGAGCAGTGAGGCGTCGAGCGCCTTCGATCCGTAGTACTGGGTGAACACACCGCGATGATCCACACCCTTCTCACACACCTCGGCGTGGATCTCCTCCGCCACGGCCCGCCAGCGCGCCGCCGTCTTGGCGTCCCCCCGCATCTGCGCCAGCCGCCGACCCCGGTCCAGGGCGACCCAGCACATCATCTTGGACACGGTGAAGTGCTGCGGCGCCCCGCGCACCTCCCACATCCCGCGGTCCGGCTCCCGCCAGTGCGTGGCCGCCGCCTCGACGAGGCGCACGAGCACCGGCCAGAGCCGTTCGGAGAGGTAGTCACGGGACTTGGTGTGCAGGTACACGGAGTCGAGGACGACGCCCCAGACATCGTGTTGACGTTGCAGTGCCGCTGCGTTGCCGATCCGTACCGGGTAGGCTCCCTCGTAGCCGGACAGGTGACCGAGGATCTCCTCATCGATCTTCGGCTCGCCGCTCACCCGGTACATCACCTGGATGTCGTCGTCATCGTTTTCGGCGACGTCAGCGATGAATGAGAAGAAATCGTTGGCCTCGTAGTCCAGCCCGAGGGTGTACAGGCCCCACAGCGCGAAGGTGGAATCGCGGATCCAGCTGTACCGGTAGTCCCAGTTCCGTTCGCCGCGCGGGGTCTCCGGCAACGAGGTGGTCGAGGCGGCGAGCAGAGCACCGGTCGGCGCGTAGGTCAGTCCTTTCAGCGCGAGGGCGCTGCGCTGCAGATGGCGCCGCCAGGGATGGTCGGGAAACATGCCCCGCGACAGCCACTGGCGCCAGAACTCCGTTGTCCGGTCGACGGCGACGCACGCCTGCAGGTAGGTGTCCGGAAGCAGGGGCTCCTCCGGGCGCCAGGTGAGCGCGACGAACGCGGTGTCCCCCTCCCGCAGCGTGGTGCGAGCCAGTGCCCGCCGGCCGTCGAAACCGAGCCGCAGGTCGGTACGCAGCCGCAGCGTGACGTTGGTGCCCGCATGGCTGATCACGCCGGAGGAGTAGTCCTCCCCCTCGTACTGCCAGGACTCGGGCTCGCGGCCGTAGTCGAAGTTCGGCTCGCACACCAGGCTGAGATCCACCGAGCCGTGCTCCCC